>JASFJH010000257.1:0-3465 GCA_050122215.1 Granulosicoccaceae bacterium
GCATCTGGCCCATGACCTTGCCGAACGCCGGCAGGTAGGCACCGAGAATTCCGTACTCGTGCATCTTGCGCAGCGCGTGGGTAATGCCATATGGTTGGCGCATGAATTCGATGAACAGGCAGCGGCAGCGCAGATCGTTACGGAAATTGTCATCAATAAGATACAGGTGAGCACGAATCAGCCGCATGGTCTCGGCGCGCACCCCCTTGATCTCCGGGTGTTGTGCCAGGAGTAAAAATATTTCCAGCAGGGCGAACGGGTAGCGGCGGAACACACCGTCATCCACCACTTCAATAAAGCCTTTGCGAGTCTGAAAGCGTTTGTTTAACGCAACCGGCTCATCAGGACCATCGCTGTACAGAATCGCCTCCTGAAACAATTGCAGCAGCATTTCATTGAGGGCGCTGAGTTCGGCAATAGTCCGGTAATAGGCTTTCATGAACTGCTCGACAGCGAGCGTGGTGTTGTCCTGGTAACCGAACTGCTGGGCAAGTTCGCGTTGATAATCGAACAACAGGCGATCTTCGCGCCGACCGGTCAGGTGGTGCAGGGCTGTGCGAATTCGCCACAACAGTGCCTGTCCGGCGATAAGTGTCCTGTATTCTGCCTCGGTGAGGAAGTGATGCTTGACCAGATCATGCAGGGTTTCGGCATTAAAGTGGCGCTTTGCCACCCAGCCGATCATCTGGATGTCGCGCAAGCCCCCCGGACCCTCCTTGATATTCGGTTCGAGGTTGTACGCGGTGTCGTCAAAACGGTTGTGCCGGGCAATCTGTTCCTGCCATTTCGCCTCGAAAAAATCACGGCTGGGCCAGACTGCGGGCGGCATGGTCTGTTCCCGCATCGCGTTGAACAATTGTTCAGGTCCGGCAAGCAACCGCGCCTCCATGAGATTGGTGGCGATGGTGATATCGGCGCGCGCCTGGGTAACGCATTCTGCAAGTGTGCGCACGCTGTGGCCGATCTCGAGCCCGATATCCCACAGGAAAGTCAGTAGCTGTTCTATCTCATCGCGGTAGCGGCTGTCATCCTCACCCGGCAGGATGATCAACAGGTCAATGTCCGAGCCGGGGTGAAGTTCGCCGCGCCCATAGCCACCTACGGCGACGAAGGCGGGTTGCGGCGTACTGTGCATGAATTGTGTCCAGGCCTTTTGCAGGACGATGTCAATGCACTGTGCACGTTGATGCACGAGTTTGGTGACATCTACGCCCTGTTGAAACTGTTCGTGCAGGACGTTGCTGCTGCGTTGAATAAATGACCTGAAGCGATGAATGCGCTCAGCGGGTGAGCCATATTCACCGTCAAGTTCCTGGCTATTGGGCAGCATGCTCATGCAATGCTCAGATATCGTCTTCCGGGCGTTTGGTCAGGACCTCGAAGCCATCCTCGGTGACGAGGATAGTATGTTCCCACTGCGCGGACAGGCTGCGATCCTTGGTAATGACGGTCCAGTTATCAGGCAGGATTTTTACCTCGCGTTTGCCGGCATTGATCATCGGCTCGATGGTGAATGTCATGCCGGGTTCAAGTGCGAGGCCTGTGCCGGGCTCACCATAGTGCAGCACCTGCGGGTCTTCGTGGAATTGCCGGCCGATACCGTGGCCGCAAAATTCGCGCACCACGGAACAATGGTTCTTTTCCGCATGTTGCTGGATGGCATGGCCGATATCGCCGAGCTGCACACCCGGTTTGACCATTTCGATGCCGAGCACCAGGCATTCGTGGCTGATGCGGGAGACGCGCTCGGCAAGGATCGAGGGTTTGCCGACAAAGAACATCTTGCTCGTGTCACCGTGAAATTCGTTCTTGATGACGGTGATATCGATATTCAGGATGTCACCATTTTTCAGTTTTTTTGGCCCGGGAATGCCATGGCAGACCTGGTGGTTGATCGAGGTACAGATGGATTTCGGGAAGCCGCGGTAATTCAGCGGCGCCGGGATGGCCTGTTGCTCGTTGACGATATAGTCATGGCAAATCCGATCGAGTTCCTCGGTGGTGATCCCGGCCTGTACGTGGGGCCGGATCATGTGCAGGACGTCGGCGGCAAGGCGGCCGGCGATCCGCATTTTTTCGATCTCGTCGTGCGTTTTAATGGTTACTGGCATGTTGTACTTGTCCATGCAGGGCAAATCAGGCCTGGAAACTGCTCCAGCCCACCCGAACCTGCTGAAAATGTGGAAAAAACGGCTCTGCTAATTGTTGTCTACCGGGGATTATGGTATAAATCGCGCGCCTGATTGGCAAATGCCCGGTTCATAATACTGTGCACCGGGAATTAAATGACACACACGTGTCGACACACATGTCTGGGTGCCTGCAATACCCCTTCAACTAACAGGGGCTTCAGGTTGGCATGTGGGACACGTGGAGGCATAACCCGTACAAGGAGATTAACATGCCCAACGTATCGATGCGCGATATGCTGGAGGCCGGCGTTCATTTCGGCCACCAGACTCGTTTCTGGAATCCCAAGATGTCCGAATACATTTTCGGGGATCGCAACAAGATTCATATCATCAATCTCGAGAAGACTGTACCGCTGTTCAACGACGCGGCGAATTTCCTCGGTCACCTGGCGGCCAACCGTGGTCGTATTATGTTTGTCGGCACCAAGCGTGCAGCGCAAAACATCGTTCGTGAACAGGCCGAGCGCTGTGCTATGCCGTACGTCAACCATCGCTGGTTGGGCGGCATGCTCACGAACTACAAGACCGTGCGTCAGTCGATCAAGCGCCTGAAAGACCTCGAGCAGATGGAAGAGGACGGCAGCATGGACCGTCTGAGCAAGAAGGAAGCTCTGCAACTGCGCCGTGAAATGGCCAAGCTCGAACGTAGCCTTGGCGGTATCAAGGACATGGGTGCGCTGCCGGATGCACTGTTTGTTATCGATGTGGGGCACGAAAAAATTGCCATCAATGAAGCTGCCAAGCTGGGTATCCCCGTCGTTGGTATCGTTGATACAAACAACTCCCCGGACGGTATCGATTACGTGGTGCCGGGTAATGACGACGCCATCCGTGCCATCGGCCTGTACGCTGAAGCGATTGCCGATGCAATTATCGAAGGCCGTGAAACCATCGCCCAGGTCAAGGGCCCGGCTGAAGAGTTTGTTGAAGTCAGCGAAGAAACTGCCGTTGGAGCAGAGACAGAAGCCGCACCAGCCAAGAAGGTAGCCAAGAAGAAGGCGACCAAGAAAAAGGCTGCAAAGAAGACGGCCAAGAAAACTGCGAAAAAGACAGCCAAGAAGGCTGCCGCCAAGAGCGATGACGCAGAAGCTGGCGAATAATCAAGAGGTTTATGCAAATGGCTATTACAGCAGCATTGGTAAAAGAACTCCGTGAGCGCACCGGCGCTGGTATGATGGAGTGCAAGAAGGCACTGGTCGAGACCGACGGCGACATTGATGCCGCGATTGAACTCATGCGCAAGCAGGGTATGGCGAAGGCCGACAAGAAGGCG
>JASFJH010000258.1:0-3454 GCA_050122215.1 Granulosicoccaceae bacterium
CATCACCAACGGCGGCTGTTACCGTGCCACCACTCTTGTTACAGGCATCGCCGCCTGCAAACAGGCCTGCATGTCCCGGTATCTGGCCAAACTGATCAACTTGCAATACGGGTTCGCCCTCCAACAGGGATTCGAGTCCGATCGGGTTAATAACTTGACCGATAGCTGGGATGACCTGGTCGACGTGCAAGACAGTTTCCGTTCCTTCAAAGGCGATACGTTTAAAGCCGCCATCCTCAGCCGGCATTTTCTTCATATGCACCATTTCCAGTCCGACCACCTGCTCACCACGTAGCAAGAGACGGCGAATACCACGATGGGGGTGAATAATGACGCCTTCTTCCAATGCCTGCTCAATTTCACGGGGAACGGCCCGCATGAGATCCGTCGCGGCGGCATCTTCACTGGGCAAGCCGTTTGAAGTGATGATATGGACTTCCGGGATACCGGCACGCTTGAGAACACGAGAAAGATCGACAGCGGTATTACCACCGCCAACGACTGCAACACTGTGTGCTTCGGGTACAGAGCCGACCGCCATCCATTCTTTCAGAACCGTCAGGCCGACATGCAGATCACGAGGTGTTACCCCGGCCACGCTCCAGTCTTTGGCAAGCTGAGTACCTACGGCCAGAAATACGGCTTTAAATTCCTGGCGCAATTCATCGATATGAATATCCCGACCCAGACGATGATGTGGACGAAAATCAATGCCAATATCCAGAACGCGACTCGCTTCGGCCTCGATGACCGAATCAGGCAGGCGATAACCGGGAATGGCATGTAGAGTGCCACCGGCTTCACCAAGCGCAGTGAAGAGGGTGACCTTGTGACCAAGCCGGGTCAGATGATAGGCACAGGATAATCCTGCCGGGCCAGCGCCAACCACCGCGACCTGCGAATCAGTATCTTTGACAACCTCAACGGGATAAGGCCAGTTGTGCTCAATGGCCTGGTCACCAAGAAAACGTTCGATACTATGAATAGCCACTGCTTCATCGTACTGGCCGCGATTGCAACCCGTTTCACAGGGATGGTGACAAACCCGTCCCGTAATAGCAGGCAGGGGATTGGCGGCAACCAGCGTCTCCCATGCTTGTTGCAAATGTCCGTCGTAAAGCTTGGCGATATAGGCCTGGGGATCCTCCCCGGCAGGACAGGCTGCATGACAGGGTGCGTGCTTATATTGATGCACGGGTTTTTGCACGCGCCAGGTGCCGGTTTTAAATTGCATGGAGGTGGCTGGATAGGCAAATCCCCCGCGGGTAAAAAGCTTGGAACTCATGGGCGCGCTCCTTGCAGCTTTTGGGTTAGCTCAGCCATAGCGTTCACCACCTCGAGTGACTGTATCTGCGCCTTCACTATCCTGACGGTCGCTACCGTTATCACATAACCCATATTTCTCGATATTGTGATTAGCCAGTGCCTGCAGGTGTTCGAGTTCTTCCCGTGCCTTGGCATTATCGGCGAACAAATGTTTAAATCGTTTTTGTAACCTCAGGTAATCTGTTACCGGCCGGGATTGGCGTATCGGCATGATTCCGGTAAGTTCACCCCGTTCCAGTTCAATCATCGGCATCAAGCCGGTTTGTACCGCAAGGCGTGCAACTTCAATGCTGAGAGAACCATCATGTCCCCAGCCAAGTGGGCAGGGCGAATGGATTATCAGGAAAGTTGGCCCGTCTATCGCCATGGCACGACGAACTTTCTTGCGCAGGTCTGAAGGGTAGGCCACCGAGGCCGTCGCAGCATAAGGTATGTGATGTGCCGCCACGATGGAAATGATGTCTTTTTTCAAATGGCGTTTACCCATACGTTCCTTGCCCGCGGGGGAAGTGGTTGTCATGGCCGCATGCGGTGTCGAACTGGAACGTTGTATACCGGTATTCATGTAGGCTTCATTGTCATAACAGACATAAAGGACGTTATGTCCCCGTTCCAGCATGCCGGACAGCGATTGAAATCCAATATCAAAGGTACCGCCATCGCCGCCAAAGGCCAGGACCTTGGTCGACTTGCCCTGTGCCTTGAGAGCCGCTTCCATGCCTGCCGCAACGGCACCGGTGTTCTCGAATAGTGAATGCACCCACGGCAGGCGCCAGGCTGATTCCGGCCAGGGCGTGGTAAAGATCTCCATGCAACCCGTTGCGTTGGCAATCACAACATCAGGGCCGGCGGATTCCGTCACCAGGCGGGCCGCCAGTGCCTCACCACAACCGAGGCAGGCACGATGACCGGATACAATCCCTTGAAAGCGTGGCTGTTTGTCACGCAATCGGGTGGTATCTGCAGAATCTTCTTGTTTCATGTATCCATCCCTTAGCTTGTGCTGTCATGCTTCAGCGGTCTTCAACCGGTAATCTTTCCAGCACCACATCAAATATTGAGAAATTGGTAGGGGCGCCGGACTCGATGGCTTTTAATATTTGCTCAAACAATGTTAATGGAATATCGCGTCCTCCCAGCCCCACGGCGTAATTCGAGATACGCGGCGGGTTTTCCATCTCAGAGAATGCCGCGCGTACTTCCGTACCGAGAATGCCACCGCTACCGGGGGACAGGGCACGTTCCAGCACGACCAGATGTTTGAGTCCTGCGCAGGCCTGTTGAATGGCTTCGATAGGAAAGGGCCGAAATGCGCGTAACTGGATCAGTTTGACCCGTTCGGGCTCGGCATGTTCGGCACGGGCATCGCTCAAGGTCCCGAGAATCGAACCTAGCGCGAGAATGCCAATTTCAGCATTATCGTCACCTTCAATCCTGACTAGGCCACCGTAACTACGTCCGCAAATGGCACCCCAATCCTGGTCTGCGGCGATGATTTCATCCTGTGCCTGCAGCAGTGCCTGGTGATGGGAATGACGTGCTTCAGGATAATAGTCGGGTGGAACCAGCGTTCCCATGGAAATCGGGTTTTGCGGACTTAAAGTACGGCTGAACGAGTAGGGCGGCAAAAACGCGTCGACTTGCTCCTGTTCCGGTACATCGATGGGTTCCAGGGTGTGCGTCAAGGTGAATCCATCGATACATACCATGACGGGCAGTTCGGTCCGTTCGGAAATACGAAAAGCCTGAATGGTGACATCCACGGCTTCCTGGTTGTCAGCACAATACAACTGAATCCAACCGGCATCGCGCACAGACATGGAATCCTGCTGGTCATTCCAGATCGATAACGGTGCGGAGACGGCGCGATTGGCACAGGTCATCACCATTGGAATACGCATCCCGGAGATGTTGTAGAGCACCTCATTCATTAACAACACCCCCTGGGATGCACTGGCGGTATAGGCGCGTGAACCGGCTGCTGCCGCGCCAAGAACTACCGATGCTGCAGAGAACTCGCTCTCCACACTAATATATTCACAATCAAGTTTGCCATCGGCGACCAGCTTGGCGATGTTTTCCACGATATGGGTTTGCGGAGTAATGGGATAGGCTGCCACCACCTGTG
>JASFJH010000259.1:0-3453 GCA_050122215.1 Granulosicoccaceae bacterium
CATGATCTGCGCGCCGAGACGTCGATCCCCTGCCACCACACGCGCCTTGATCATGGCATAGCGTTCCCACTCCCGACCATGGGTCTGGTAATAATCCTCGAGCGCATCCAGGCTTATGGCAAGCGGACCGCTGTCACCGAATGGTCGCAGGCGCATGTCGACGCGAAACACGAAACCATCTGCCGTGTTCTGGTCCAGCACGCTAATCAGGCGCTGACCGAGCCGCGTGAAATACTCGCTGTTGTCGAGCTTCATGCGGCCACCGCGGGTACGCCCTTCATCGCCGTAGACAAATATCAGATCGATATCCGAAGAGACGTTCAGTTCGTGGGCACCGAGCTTGCCCATGCCGAGCACGGCGAGCTGCTGGCACTTGCCCTTGCTGTTGTATGGCAGGCCGAATTGCGGTTTGTACAGGCGGCTCAATACGCCGAGCGCGCATTCGATACTGGCCTCGGCCAGCCACGACAGTTCTCGCGTGGTCACCTGCAGGTCGCTGAATCGCATCAGGTCGCGCAGCATGATGCGCAACATCTCGCGGGAACGGAAGGCGCGCAGTACCTGCATGAGCGCATGTTCGTTGCTCAGCTCGGCGGTCTGTGTTGCCAGCCGCCGCATCAATTCCTGCGGCGGGTAATCAACAAACAGGTCGCCGGATTCAAGCAGCTCAAACAACAGCGCAGGTTCGCGCTGGCACAGGTTACTGGCAAACTCGCTGCAGGCAAACGCCGCCTGCAACTTGCCCCTCACCCACTCATTCGTTATCGGTGTATAACTTGCCTCGTCGCAGGCATCCAGCCAGGCCTGCCAGAGTTGTTCGGCTTTCGATTGCAGTTCGGCAGGTAATGGAATCTTGTGTGGGATATTCATAGGCACCGATCCTAGCCGGGTCGCGTTGGCCGTCACAACTGTTTTTTTACCGGAGGTCAGGAAGGCAGCCGGAAAGCGAACGCCATGGATCACGGCATAAAAAAGCCCCGTCATTGCTGACAGGGCTTTTTCATAACGATCGTAGTAACGTATTAGAAAATATACGTTAACTGCAGACTGATACGATCACCGATCGAATCCGTCACAGCATCAACATTGGTATTCGACGCACCCGCAACAACCGGGTTCGAGAAGGCAGCCGTATAATCATTCGGCTTGTCCACACTGCGGAAACCGTAGTTGAAGGTCAGACGCGCCTTCGGAGTGAAGTGATAGGTCACACCCAGAGTGGTTTCATCAATTTCACGCTCGTTACCCGGGTCGATGCCATCAGCTACCTCGTAGAGGCGTTGTTCACGCGCCCAACGAATATCAAACTGCCAGTTCTTGTCCAGGTAGAAGCCGTATTCCATCTGGAATGCACGCGACTTGTTTTCTTCATCCGCAAAGATCTGCACGGTACCAACAAAAGGGTTACCGGTTTGGCCAGCAACACCGGCAATCGGACCAGCGAAGATCATACCCTTGGCATAATCGAGTTCCGCTGCGAAACGATGTTTGTACCTGGAACCAAAGAACTTGCCCAGCCCCTTAACACCGATACCGTAACGGGTACGATCAAATTCCTGTCCAGTCGGGTCAGTGTAGAACTGACGTTCACCATCCTGGTACCAGCCATAGAACTTGACACCGTTCTTGCGCGGCCCGCGGCCACCCGGCAGGAGTTTTTCTGCTGAAGCGTACAGGTACAGTTCTTCGTTGTTGTCACTGTCACTACCGCGGTGGATGCCTTCACCACGACCGACCTTGATGGCGTAGCTCAGGTCCCAGGACTTGTTGGCGACCTTGAAGCTGTCGAATACCTGGATACCCCAGTCACGCGCCGCACTGAAGTCATAGGCACTGCGTTGTCGTATACCAATATCCATAGAACCCGGAACGCTACCGACTGGTGTTGTATTGCCACTATAAAAGTTCTCCAGTACCTGGGCGGCACCAAAGCTGGTGAACTCCACAAAATCAATCGTGTTCACACCCTGGAAGATTTCTTCCGAAGATGGGTTCTTGAACAGACCGGCACGGATGCGTGCACCCGGGATATGGTTAAAGGTCAAGCTGGCATGGTCAAGTGAGACAGGACGACGGTCTGTATCAAACTGGTTCTGGTTAAACAGGCCATCATCAAGCGCGAGCATCGCGAAGTAGTTCATCTTTGATGTGAAACTATTGCTTAACGGGCCGGTAAAACGACCGCGTACACCCAGACGGGCGCGACGCAGGTAAACCTGTGATGTTTCATTAAAATCCGGTACGACTGTATTCGGTGCAGCATAGGAACCGTTGGCCGGTGCGCCGACCAGTACCAGGCCTTTCAGTTTATCACCGGTACTCTTTGAGTATGCAGGTTGAATAAAGGCAAACAGGCGGTGATCAGGGGCTTTTTTAGGCTCAACGCCCTGTAGCATCAGCCAGTTGGCCGCCTGCGCAGAGGTTGCTGCACACAATAAGGTTGACGCACACACAAGCGCGCTCAGTCCCCTCTTCAGAGGTGGATTCATGATGGTTTCCTCCCAGATAATAGAAAAATACTTTTCTTATAATTTCTTCACGGCATACAACCGAAGGCGGGAAAGACAATCGGAGAGCAATAACAACCCCAACATCCTGTTATGAGTTCTGCCTGCTTATTGCATTATGTAATGTGAACATTCTCGCGCATGCGCCAGTGCGCCACAAACAAGCCTGGTTAATACCGACATAAAATACTGGCGCACTTTCAGTAACAGCTTGACCAGGCAATAAAAAACCCCCGCCTTGCGGCGGGGGTTTTCATTGGGTGGTTAATCGGGCAGTGCATGCCTCGAGCTGTCGCAGACAGGTGAGGTTGCCCTGACGCAGAAAGCGTAGGGTACCCGCATTAAACCCGACAGGGTTCTGTGAGCAGCATCCTGATACCGTTTGAACATTAAAAAACCCTCACCGGATGGCGAGGGTTTTTGTATTCAAGCCATGGCGGCTTTGAGGCTTAGGAATTTTGCGGCAGGACAAGGCGTGGTTGCCTCGACCTGTCGAAGACAGGTGAGGTACTCACAATGATGAACCCGAAGGGTTCTGTGAGCAGTACCCTGATACCGTCCGAGCATTAAAAAACCCTCGCCGGATGGCGAGGGTTTTTATTGGGTGGATCATCGGGCAGCGCATAGATGCCTGCGGCATCATCATGCTGTCTCATAGAACGCTTTCAGCGTTCATTATGAGTACCTAAGCCATCTTCGATGGCTCTAGGCAACCCCAACCATCTACGATGGTTCGAGGCAATTACATCATGCCCATGCCGCCCATGCCGCCCATACCTTCCATACCCGGTGCCGGCGCTTCACCCGCTTCGCTCGGGGCTTCGGCAACCATGCATTCGGTTGTGATCATGAGACCGGAAACCGAGGCAGCGTTCTGCAGGGCGGAGCGGGAAACCTTGGTCGGGTCGAGAATACCCATTTCGATCATGTCACCGTATTCACCGGT
>JASFJH010000260.1:0-3448 GCA_050122215.1 Granulosicoccaceae bacterium
GTTCATTCCTCGGCCTGATCGGTTCCGGTGCCGCCGCCGCTCTGCTCGGCTCCATGTTCCCGATGGATGCTGCCAAGGCCGCACTGAAGGAGAGCATGGGCAAGCTGGAGAAGACCAAGCTGGACGTGGGCTTTGTGCCGATTACCTGCGCCACGCCGATCATCATGGCACACCCGATGGGTTTCTATGCGAAGTACGGCCTGGACGTAAACGTGATCAAGACCGCCGGCTGGGCAGTGGCGCGCGACAAATCGCTTTCCAACGAGTACGACGCCGCGCACATGCTCACCCCGATGCCGCTGGCGATGAGCATGGGTGCCGGCTCGACCGCCAAGCCGTTCATCATGCCTGCGGTGGAGAACATCAACGGACAGGCCATCGTGCTGCATGTGGACCACAAGGACAAGCGCGATCCGAAGCAGTGGAAGGGCTTCAAGTTCGGCGTTCCGTTCGAGTATTCCATGCACAACTTCCTGCTGCGCTACTACGTGGCCGAGCACGGCCTGGATCCGGACAAGGACATCCAGATCCGCGTGGTACCGCCGCCGGAGATGGTCGCCAACCTGCGCGCCGGCAACCTCGACGGTTATCTCTCGCCCGACCCGTTCAACCAGCGTGCAGTATGGGAGAAGGTCGGCTTCATCCATACCCTGACCAAGGACATCTGGGAAGGCCACCCCTGCTGTGCCTTTGCCTGCTCCAAGGAGTTCGCCACCGAGAATCCGAACACCTATGGCGCACTGCTGCGCTCCATCATCGATGCGACCCACTACTCGGCCAAACAGGAAAACCGCAAGGAGATCTCCGCGGCCATCGCACCGAAGAACTACCTCAACCAGCCGGTGCCGGTGATTGAGCAGGTGCTGACCGGGCGCTATGCCGACGGTCTGGGCGGGGTGCAGAACGTGCCCAATCGCATCGATTTCGATCCGTTCCCGTGGCACTCGATGGGTGTGTGGATCCTCACGCAGATGAAACGCTGGGGCTACATCAAGGGCGATGTGGAATACAAGAAGATCGCCGAGGAGGTCTACCTGGCCGCAGATACTGCCAAGATCATGAAGGAGCTGGGTTACGAGCCGCCAACCAAGACCTACGAGAACTACACCATCATGGGTAAGGAGTTTGATTACAACAAACCCGAAGAGTACGTACAGAGCTTCAAGATCCGGAGGACCTGATGCACAAGTCCCTGCAATTCAGGGCAGCCATTGTATCCCTGGTGTTGTTGACGCTCTTCCTCGTCATTTGGGAAGGGCTCAACATCGCCCCCAAGGATACTGCGCCACTGTCCGAATACGAACTGTTGATGGGGGGCGCCTCGCAAGAGGCGCGTGTACCCCCGCCGTCGGATGTGATCACTCGTGCCATCGAAGAGTTGGGCAATCCCTTCTACGATGCCGGTCCCAATGACAAGGGTATCGGCATCCAGCTGGGTTACTCGCTGTATCGCGTGCTGACTGGCTTCTTCCTGGCTGCACTGGTGGCACTGCCGATCGGTTTTCTGGTGGGTATGTCGCCACTGATGCACAAGGCGCTCAACCCGTTTATCCAGGTGTTGCGGCCGATATCGCCACTGGCGTGGATGCCACTCGCGTTGTTCATCATCAAGGACTCGGAGACCTCGGCAATCTTCGTCATTTTCATTTGCTCGATCTGGCCGATGCTGATCAACACTGCCTTCGGTGTGGCCAACGTGCGCCAGGACTGGATTAACGTGGCACGCACGCATGAACTGAGTCATATGAAAACAGCCCTGCAGGTTATTCTGCCGGCAGCGGCACCCACCATCCTTACCGGTATGCGTATTTCCATCGGTATCGCCTGGCTGGTTATTGTTGCTGCCGAGATGCTCGTTGGCGGTACCGGTATCGGCTACTACGTGTGGAACGAATGGAACAACCTTGATCTGACCAGCGTCATCTTTTCCATCCTCATGATCGGTGTGGTGGGCATGCTGCTTGATGCGGCACTTGGCAGCGTCGGCCGTCTGGTCGAGTACGAAGAGTAGGAGAGACAACCATGACTACACAGTTCGTCGAAGTGCAGGGGCTGGCTAAACGTTACCCGAATCCGGGCAACGACCAGGCACTGACCGTATTCGAGAACGCCAACTTTGGCATCAACAAGGGTGAGTTCGTCTGTATCATCGGGCACTCGGGCTGCGGCAAGTCCACTATCCTCAACATTCTCGCCGGTCTTGATGAGGCCAGTGAGGGGGGCGTGATCATGAACGGCAAGGAGGTGGCCGGTCCGAGCCTTGACCGCGGCGTGGTGTTCCAGAACTACAGCCTGCTGCCGTGGCGCAGCACGCTGAAGAACATCACCTTCGCGGTGCAGGCGCGTTGGCCCAAATGGGGCAAGGAGCAGGTGCTGGAGCACAGCATGAGGTTTCTCGAACTGGTCGGTCTGAAGGGTACGGAACACCGCAAGCCCTCACAACTCTCCGGCGGCATGCGCCAGCGCGTCAGTATCGCCCGCGCCTTCGCCACGCAACCGCAACTGCTGTTGATGGACGAACCGTTCGGTGCGCTCGATGCCCTGACCCGCGGCATGATCCAGGAAGAGCTGATCAAGATATGGGAAGAGACTCACCAGACCGTGTTCATGATCACCCACGATGTGGACGAGGCGATCCTGCTCTCCGATCGTATTCTGCTCATGACCAACGGCCCGCATGCGCGGGTGGCTGAATCGGTCAGCGTCTCTATCCCGCGTCCGCGCAATCGGACCGACATCATCCACGACCCCGCTTACTACAAGATACGTAATCATTTGGTGGACTTTCTGGTCAACCGTTCGAAAGAGCTGTCCGGATCAGCAGCCAACAGTAATAGCAGCACTGGGGATTCGTACAGCAGCCCCCCCGTTGTGATCGACCCTGCGACTGATGGCAGTGAAGCGGCTCAACAAACGCAATGCAAACAGGTCGCTATGTGACGACTACTGACAATGGTTATCGGGGCAGGGCGTTTTCTGAGCCGTTTGATTCCGGACCGGCCGGCGGTAGGCTAGTCAGCCAGTCATTACCCACTGCCCAGCGACTTTCAAAATGAGAGTTCACCCGGTCATCGCCCGTTGCGGGTGTCGTTTCCCGGTGATTGGCACATTCCCTGCAATATAAATAACCGAAGGCGAAAGAAGCCACAGAGTAGGCTGATTTTGTTGGTGATATGCACCGAATCAGTGCAACTGTAATGGCATGAACACCAGCGGTACGTAACCCTTTGACGCGGGATGTGTTTTACCAACGACCCGCTGCATAAACATCTGGCCTATGGCAGCCAGAACCGCACCGTTAACCAAGCCATGATTAATACCTAGTAAAGAGGAGACCGAGTATGTCAAACGTAGCACCCATGAGCACCAGCACAGAGTTTAAGCAGGTCATGAGCAAGACGGAGATGACCGAAATCATCATGGCCGCCAAGTTCAACCAGGGTAAAAC
>JASFJH010000261.1:0-3422 GCA_050122215.1 Granulosicoccaceae bacterium
ACTTGGGTTCCTTCTTGATATAATGTTTCGCCTGCGGTTCCGTGTCATTCATGGGCCTCTCCGATTCTCCGCTACTCAACCGCTGATTTCAAAAAGACGTACTGTCCTGGCATAGGCATAGGCGTGGCAGGGGTTTCCCCGTTGGAACAGGGTTATTTCCCGGTTGACCGTATTCAGGCCACTGCACACGATGTCAGGACTCACGTAAATGATACTACTCCGTTTCCCCCCTGCCAGGCATCCCCATTAACGAAGTAGTGAGAACAGGCTGCGCAGTATCCAGCTGTCCTTGCCCTGCTCTCGTCATGTGTAGCCGGGTGGAAGAACAATCCCGCAGGATCAGTTATCATAAAAGTATGATTGCTTTCGATAGGGTTGTTACCCGATGAACCAGACACCTGAACCTGAACAGCCCAGACGTTACCCTGACTGGCTGATCTATGTGCTGATCGGCCTTGTTATGGCAATCGGCTATTTCTGGTATGCCGGCCCGCCAGAACAACCAGTCAGCTTCGCGATCCCCTATAGCCAGTTCAAGGAACTCGTGAATCAAAACGAGGTGACGGAAGTCCTGATAACAGGTTCGAAAGTCGAGGGCACATTACGTGGCCCGATGACACTCGGCCCACTGGGGGAAACGGCCACGCAATTCCGCACACGGGTGCCGGATTTTGGTGACGAAAACCTGCTTCCCGCCCTCGAGGAACACAGCGTAAAAGTCAGTATTGGCGAAGAGCGCGAGGGGCAGACGTTCCCGACCATCCTGCTGGCGCTATTGCCCTGGATCATGCTCATCGTTTTTTTCTATTTCATCTATCAACGGACAGCCAAGACGCTGGGCGGTCGCTTTGGCAAGGCCGGAGATTTGAAATCATTCCTTGAATCCCCTGCCAGGGAGGCCGGTGTTCCGGAGGTCACTTTCGAGGACGTCGCCGGACAGGAGAATGCCAAACGGGAAGTCGCTGAGCTGGTCGCCTTTCTCAAAAACCCGGAACAGTTTCGCAAACTCGGTGCGGAAGTCCCGCGCGGGGTCCTGTTAATGGGCGCCCCGGGCACGGGCAAGACCCTGCTGGCCAGGGCCCTCGCGGGTGAAGCCGGCGTGCCCTTCTTTTCCATTTCCGGCTCCGAATTTATCGAGGTGTTTGTCGGGGTCGGTGCCTCCCGGGTACGCAATCTGTTCATCGCGGCAAAAAAACGGGCCCCCAGCATCATCTTTATCGATGAACTGGATAGCGTGGGCCGTACTCGCGGTACCGGCCTCGGTGGCGGTCATGATGAACGCGAGCAAACCCTGAACCAGATCCTCGCCGAACTGGATGGCTTTACCGGTCGCGAAAACGTCATTGTGCTGGCGGCCACCAACCGCCCGGATGTCCTGGACCCTGCCCTGCTTCGCCCCGGCCGTTTTGATCGCCATGTCATGCTCGACCTGCCCGATCACAAAGACCGCGTTGCTATCCTCAAGGTCCACACCCGCAAGGTGCCCGTGGCGGAAGATGTCGATCTGGACAAAATCGCTGCAGGTACGCCCGGCTTTTCCGGTGCCGATATCAAAAACCTGGTCAACGAAGCCGCCATGCTCGCGGCGCGTCTGCAGCGCGAAGAAGTACTGATGCAGGATTTTGACGAAGCCCGCGATAAACTGTTAATGGGATCTGTACGCACACTCGCCATTCAACCCGAGGAACGTCACCGCCTGGCTGTACACGAGGCAGGCCACACACTGATCGCTTATTACGTACCGCATGCCGATCCGTTGTATAAGGTCTCGATCATTCCCCGGGGCCGTACACTGGGCGGCACGCAACAGTTACCGGAACAGGAACGCCACACCCTGCCCGAAGAGTACCTGCGTGATCGACTGGCCGTTATCCTGGGTGGCCGCAGCGCGGAAAGAGAATTACTCGATTCGGTGAGTTCCGGGGCAGATGATGATATCCACCAGGCCACCAATCTGGCGCGCGCGATGGTCAGCCGGTGGGGCATGTCCAGCGAAGTGGGCCCCGTGGATCTTCGCGAGAGTGAAGAGCATCCGTTTCTGGGGCGAGAAATCGCCCAGCCACGACGTTACAGTGAACACTCTGCGCAGATCGTCGACAAGGCAGTACATGACCTGTTGCTGGAGGCAGAACAGCAAGCTATGCAAATTATTCAAAAGCATCGCGGCCAGCTTGAACAACTGATCAAACTTCTTGAAGAAAAAGAGACCTTGCACCGTAAAGATATTGAGAATTGTCTTGGCCCAATGACTACCAAAGACTCTTTGAAAAGTATTTCCTGAAAATAACAATCGCGTTAAACGAACGATGCTTCTCATGGAAACTGCTTTACTATAAAGCAGTGCATGCCTCAACAGGGAACCATAGTCATATGTTGCTGAATGCTCTGACCAGATTATTGCTCGTTTGCCTGCTGTTAACCGTGCAATGCCGCATTGCGACAGCGGCCGGGCATTATGAATCCGCCCGCCAGGCGATGGTGGAGATCATTGCAGAAGGGGTCAGGGAAACCAGTATTTATATTGACAAGGTGGCCCTGGACCCACGCGTGATGAGCGCCATGGGCAAGGTACCACGCCATGAGTTCGTGCCGCTGCCTTTACGACCAATCGCCTATGAGAATCGACCGCTGCCCATCGGCTATGGCCAGACCATATCGCAGCCCTACATCGTTGCCCTCATGACGGATCTGCTCAAACCGCAAGCTGATGACCGTGCACTCGAGATAGGAACCGGTTCAGGCTACCAGGCGGCAATCCTTGCTGAACTGGTCAAGGAAGTCTATACCATCGAGATCATCGATGCACTTGGTGAAAAGGCGCGTTCACGACTGCAAGCCTTGCACTACGAGAACGTCGGGGTACGCACAGGTGATGGCTATTATGGGTGGGAAGAACATGCCCCTTTCGATGTCATCGTCGTTACCGCGGCAGCAAGCCATATCCCGCCACCCCTGATCCAGCAACTGAAACGTGGTGGTCGCATGGTGATCCCGATCGGCAGTCAATTCATGGTGCAGCAGCTCGTATTTGTGGAAAAAGACCATGATGGCAAGGTCACCACCCGGCAGATTATACCTGTTATGTTCGTGCCATTGACTGGTAAACGCTGAAAACAGAATGCGAAGTACGACTGCAACAGCCCAGTATGTGCCGCGCCTTTCCATCGCGCTCGTCTCGGCCAGTGCACTCGCCTATGAAATCATTCTGATGCGACTGTTCTCTATTGCCCAGTGGCATCACTTCGCCTACATGATCATCAGTCTGGCGTTACTCGGCTTTGGCGCGAGCGGCACCTTCCTGTCCCTGGTCGGCGCACGACTATTTCCATACTTCAGGGTCAGCTACCTGGCCAACATTGTCCTGTTTGGCAACACTGCCCTGCTTTGTTACCTCCTTGCCGAACAGATATCATTTCACCCGG
>JASFJH010000262.1:0-3414 GCA_050122215.1 Granulosicoccaceae bacterium
AGCCAGGAGGGTATCCAGGAAGGCACATCAATGAACTGTAATCTTAGCAGTAGCCAGAGTCCGGCCACTATCATTATTACTGCCAGCAGTATAAGTGTGCTTAAACCTGTCTGTATGGCCGTGGCTTCATCTATCCCCGAGCGCCTGTTGCTACTCCCGCGTCGCTCAGTGACCACCCACGTTCCTTCACGATCCCGCAAAGGGAAATTGGTTCTATCCTCAATCCGCCTGTCCGGGTCTGGCCTTCGCCGCTCGTCGTGTCCTTCCATCTGAGTCTTCCGTTATTTTATTAATGACATCTCTTTATAATTATTATTGACCTGCATCCATACTATAGATCATCGTGATGATTATTGTAGCTGCTGGCCACGATTATTTCTGGTATGTGCCTACAAGCTCCGCTTGCGCGATAATATGCCCCTTCATCGCGGTTTCTACCTTATCCTTGCTCGCTTTTTTCAGATTATTGAGCACCGTATCCAGTGCATACAGTTTGTGAAAATAGCGATGGCGACCGATTGGTGGGCATGGCCCGCCGTAACCGGTTCGGTTCCAGTCATTCAGGCCTTGCTTCGCACCCGCTGGCAGCACCGCAGAGCGGACGTCTTCGGGCAGGCCGGCAACATCCGGCGGGATGTTATACACAACCCAGTGTACCCAGGTCATTTTCGGCGCGTTCGGATCCGGGGCATCGGGATCATCGACAATCAGCACGAGACTGCGGGCAGTTTCAGGAACCCCCGTCCATGCCAGCGGCGGCGAGACATCATCTCCCTCACAGGTGTATCGGGAAGGGATTGCAGCGCCGTTCTCGAAAGCACTGGACTTGAGTATGAGAGTCATAATTGCCTCCAGCTATTGTTCCGGTGAAGTGATGTCGCCAGACGCGCGTGCCCTAACAATAGCACATGTCTGCAAACAGGGGGGAGGTGCGTGGCAGGCCTGCATAATCGCGGGGCAGAGCGCGGCTGATCCGAAAGGAGAAGGAATATGGATTCCTGATTGCCTTCTATACTTTAAATATGAAAGACTTGCTAAAGAACAACAACTCGAGACATACCTCCGGTACAGGCTGACTACAGACGGCATGTTCGGGGTAAAGTGACAGGGGATATCTCGTATGCAAAATAGCATCCGGGTGCTCGTGCTCGGCACCGGACAAATGGGATCGGGTATTGCACGCCTGCTGCTGAAAAAACAGGGTATTGAGCTTGTTGGCGCCTGCGCCAGAAGGGCGGAACGTGCCGGGATGGACCTCGGCCGGGCAATCGGCCTGGATCATGATCTGGGAGTCCCCGTCAGTTCGGTGCTGGAAACGCTAATTTCACAGACACGCCCCCACATAGCCATTCAGGCGACCTGTTCACGCGCTTCCGATGCCAGTGAAGAAATCGAGACGCTGGTCCGCCAGGGGGTTCATGTTATTTCCATCGCAGAAGAAATGGTCTACCCGGCCTGTAGTGCCCCTGCGTTTGCCGGGGAGTTGCACAGCTTGGCAGTATCACACGGTATCTCGGTCCTCGGCACCGGTATCAACCCCGGCTTTGTGCTCGACCTGCTTGTCATAACGCTGACAGGTGTGTGCGCAGACATTCGGTCTATCACGGCAACGCGCGTTAATGATCTCTCACCCTATGGGTCTTCCGTACTGAGCAGCCAGGGCGTGGGGCTTGACCCGGAAGCTTTTACAAAAGGACTGGCAGATGGGACCGTCGTGGGTCACTTCGGTTTTGACGAGTCCATTCATATGATTGCCAGGGCTATAGGCTGGGAAATTGAGCGTATCGAACAGAACCTGGAGCCGATTATTTCCAGTGTTCGGCGTGAAACGCCCTTTGTCACCGTGGAGCCCGGTCAGGTGGCAGGTTGTCATCATCGCGCTGTGGCGTACCGCGACGGCAAACCGGTTATCTCGCTTAACCATCCGCAACAGGTATATCCACAGCTTGAGGGGGTGGCAACAGGTGACAGCATTGAAATCAAGGGCACACCGGCTATTCACCTGTCGGGCAGTCCCGAAATTCCGGGTGGGCAGGCGACCTGTGCGCTGGCGGTCAATATGATCCCACGTGTGCTGAATGCAGCACCCGGCCTGCACACGATGGCCGACCTGCCGGTACCTTCGGCGATGTTGACTGATGTGCGAAATTTTATAGACACTTTTCAACAGGGTAAGGTCCATGGCTGAGCTGATCGAGAAGGGGGCATGGGTAGAGATCCATCGCGCTGTGTTGCCTGCCGGTGAGCGTGCGCCGCAGGTTCCGGCGGATACGCAGCAGGTGCCACTGGAAATGCGGGTCAAGGGTTTTCTCGTCGAGGCCGCTGCCCTCGGAGAGGAAGCCGAGATTATGACCACGGTGGGCCGCCACCTGCGCGGCACTCTGATTACGGTCAATCCTCCCTATACGCATGGTTTCGGCGCACCGATTCCCGAGTTGTCCACGATCGGTAACGAGGTGCGGGACATGTTGCGCACACGAGGCAGAATCAAATGACGGCTTTACCCGGTTATGAAGCAGTCATGGCCCGGCGGGCAGAGATCATGAAGCAGTCTGTCGGGATTGACTACGCACAGTATGCGACAGGCAGGCTGGCCTTCGACTATGAACGACTGTTCGCCGATACGGGTTATGACCTGGCTGCTGTACGTGACATACAGGCGCGCACCGCGGTGGGAAATACGCCGCTGGTCGAGCTTGGCAATATCTCCGCACTGGCGCGGGCCATGGCAAAACCGGGCAAGGGTGCGCGGATCTTCGTCAAGGATGAAGCCGCGAATCCATCCGGATCGTTCAAGGACCGTCGCGCCTCACTGTCTGTTCACGTCGCAGCCAAACGTGGTTACAGCGGTGTTGTCGCCGCAACGAGTGGCAATTATGGCGCGGCGGTAGCGTCGCAGGCGGCCAGGACCGGGCTGCGCTGTATTGTTGTGCAGGAGGCATTTGACAGCCAGGGCATCGCCCAGCCGGAGATCGCCGAGAAGACACGTGCCTGCGAGGCCTACGGTGCCGAGGTGATCAGACTCTCGGTCGGGCCGGAGCTGTTCTATGTATTTTTACAGGTACTGCAGGAAACCGGTTACTTCAATGCCTCGCTGTACACACCTTACTCGATACAGGGTATCGAAACGCTCGGTTATGAACTTGCCGGGCAGGTAAAGGAACAGACCGGCTCAATGCCCGATGTTGTGATCGCGACACACGCCGGGGGAGGTAACGTCACCGGCACGGCGCGGGGCCTGAACAAGGCGGGAGCCACGGATACCGAGATCATTGCCGCCAGTGTGGATTTGTCCGGATTGCATATGGCCTCTGACCATGACTTCAACCGCAAGTCCTTTACCACCGGGCATACAGGTTTCTCCATGCCGTTTACCTCCTGGCCGGACCGGGCGGATGTGCCGCGTAATGCGGC
>JASFJH010000263.1:0-3412 GCA_050122215.1 Granulosicoccaceae bacterium
ATGACACGATTGTCCGTATGGCACAGCCGTTCTCGCTGCGCTACATGCTCGTTGACGGCCAGGGTAACTTCGGCTCGGTCGATGGCGACTCGCCGGCGGCCATGCGTTACACCGAAGTCCGTATGGCGCGAATCGCGCACGAACTGCTCGCCGATCTCGACAAGGAAACCGTCGATTTCATTCCCAACTACGACGAATCCGAGCACGAACCGTCGGTGCTGCCGACCCGTGTGCCGAACCTGCTGGTCAATGGTTCGGCCGGTATTGCGGTCGGCATGGCGACCAATATCCCGCCGCACAACCTCACCGAGGTCGTGAATGCCTGTATCGCCCTGATCGACGAGCCTGAGATTGATATCCCGACGCTCATGCAGCACATCCCGGGACCGGATTTCCCGACCGCCGGTATTATCAATGGCGCGAAGGGGATCCGCGAGGCCTATCGCACCGGACGTGGCCGCATCTACGTGCGGGCGCGCACCGAAATCGAACATGATGAAAAGAGCGGCAAATCGACGATCGTTGTTACCGAATTGCCCTACCAGGTGAACAAGGCGCGCCTGCTGGAGAAGATCGCCGAGCTGGTCAAGGACAAGAAGATCGAGGGGATCACCGAGCTGCGTGATGAATCCGACAAGGATGGCATGCGCATGGTGATCGAACTGCGTCGCGGCGAAGTCACTGATGTCATGCTGAACAATCTGTATCAACAGACCCAGATGCAGAGTGTGTTCGGTATCAATATCGTTGCGCTCGTTGATGGCCAGCCACGCCTGCTCAATCTGAAGGAATTGCTCGAAGCCTTTATTCGCCATCGTCGCGAAGTCGTCACCCGGCGTACGATCTATGATCTGCGCAAGGCGCGCGATCGCGCCCATATCCTCGAAGGCCTGGCGGTCGCACTGGCGAATATCGATGAAGTGATTGCACTCATCAAGCAATCCAAGACACCGGCCGAAGCCAAGACCGCACTGGTTGAACGCGCCTGGCAACCTGGTCAGGTCACCGACATGCTGGACCGTGCCGGTGCCGAGGCATCACGACCGGATGAACTGGACGTCATCTATGGCCTGCATGATGATGGTTATCACCTGTCGCCGACCCAGGCGCAGGCTATCCTTGAGATGCGCCTGCATCGCCTGACCGGCCTGGAGCAGGACAAGATCGTCGCCGAGTTTCGCGAGATCCTCGATAATATTGCCGAATACCTTGATATCCTGAGTAACCCGGAGCGCCTCATGCAGGTGATCCGTGAAGAACTCGTTGATATCCAGGAGCGTTACGGAGATGAGCGCCGCACCGAGATAGTTGAACTGCACGAAGACCTGACGCTTGAAGACCTGATCAGCGAAGAGGATGTGGTCGTTACCCTCTCGCACGAAGGCTATGTGAAAGCACAGGTACTGTCGTTATACCGTGCACAGCGGCGAGGCGGCAAGGGCAAGGCTGCTGCGACCACCAAGGAAGAGGACTTCATCGACAAGCTGTTCGTGGTCAGTACCCATGACACGATGCTGTGCTTCTCCAGCAAGGGCAAGGTGTACTGGAAGAAAGTCTATGAATTGCCGATGGTCAGTCGCACCGCACGTGGCAGGCCAATCGTCAACCTGTTGCCGCTGGAAGAAGGCGAGCGCATTAATGCGATCCTGCCAATTCGCGAATATGAAGAGGGCAAGTTCATCTTCATGGCAACCGCAAACGGCACGGTGAAAAAGACACCGCTGGCTGATTTCTCCCGCCCGCGTTCAAGCGGCATTATTGCGATTGAACTGCGCGATAACGATCAACTGGTCGGCGTCAACCTGACCGACGGCGAACGTGATGTGCTGTTGTTTACCACGGCGGGCAAGGGGATTCGCTTTAACGAATCCACTGTACGACCGATGGGACGCACCGCCTGTGGTGTGCGCGGTATCAAGATGCAGGAGGAGCAAAAGGTGATTGCCCTGATCATTGCCGATGAGGGCCACGTACTGTCTGCGACGGAAAAGGGTTATGGCAAACGTACGCCTATCGAGGATTACCCCGTACATGGCCGTGGTGGTCAGGGCGTGATTGCCATGCAAACCACCGAACGCAATGGTGATGTGGTCGGCGCAGTCCTGGTACGCCCGGAAGACGAAATCATGCTGATCACCAGTGGCGGCACACTTGTGCGTACCCATGTCAGCGAAGTGTCAGTTATCGGGCGTAACACGCAGGGCGTGCGACTGATCAGCCTGAACGAGGGCGAACGCCTTACCGGGCTGGAACGCATAGAAGATGTTGGCGAGGCTGAACAGGAAGAAGAATAGTCACGACCGCCGCATTTCCACGTGATTCAGTATCTGATTTAACTAATTTGTATTGTTTTAAGGGGTAAGTAGTGAAACGCGTATATAACTTCAGCGCCGGGCCGGCGATGTTGCCACAGGCCGTAATCGAACAGGCACAGCAGGAAATGCTCGACTGGCATGGCAGTGGCATGTCTGTCATGGAAATGAGTCATCGCGGCAAGGAATACATGAGTATTGCGGCGCAGGCCGAAGCCGATCTGCGCGAAATCATGGCGATCCCCGACAATTACAAGGTCCTGTTCCTGCAGGGCGGTGCGAGCAGCCAGTTTGCCATGGTGCCGATGAACCTGTTGCGCGGCAAAAACAGGGCCGACTATATTAATACCGGCGCATGGTCAAAGAAGGCGATCGCCGAGGCCGGGCGTTATTGCGAGGTAAACATTGCTGCCAGCACCGAAGAAAACAAATTCACCTCGGTGCCGGCACAGGATGCATTGCAGTTATCCGCTGATGCTGCCTATGTGCATTACACGCCAAACGAAACGATTGGTGGTGTGGAATTTCCGTATGTGCCTGCAACCAACGGCATCCCGCTGGTTGCAGATATGTCTTCAACCATCCTGTCACGCCCGATCAATGTGGCTGACTATGGCGTGATCTATGCCGGTGCACAGAAGAACATTGGCCCGGCCGGCCTGACTGTCGTGATTGTGCGTGAAGACCTGATGGGGGAAGTCATCGATGATACGCCATCAATGTTTAACTACAAGATACATGCCGACAATGACTCGATGTACAACACGCCGCCTACCTATAGCTGGTACCTGGCGGGCCTCGTGTTTGCCTGGGTCAAGCAACTGGGCGGCCTGGCAAAGATGGCCGAGATCAACGAGCGCAAGGCGAGTTTGCTGTACGGCGCGATTGATAATTCAGACTTTTACGCCAACCCTGTTGATGTGGCCTGTCGTTCCTGGATGAATGTACCGTTTACCCTGGCTGATCCGGAACTCGATGCAACGTTTCTTGCAGAAGCCAAGGAAGCCGGGATGGTGACATTGAAGGGGCATCGTTCGGTCGGCGGCATGCGTGCCAGTATCTACAATGCCATGCCGGAAGCCGGCGTGCAGGCGCTGGTC
>JASFJH010000264.1:0-3402 GCA_050122215.1 Granulosicoccaceae bacterium
GCTCGGCACCGGGATCGTGAATGACGAGATCGAGCGGATCCTGGGCCAGCTGGGTATGCAGGTGTCGAGTACGGCTGATGGCGAGTGGTCGGTCAGGCCGCCATCGTTCCGCTTCGACATCAATATTGAAGAGGATCTCATCGAAGAAGTCGGCCGGATCCACGGCTATGACCGGCTGCCAACCCGTCATGGGCGAGGTGAGCTGGTTATGGCGCCGCGTACCGAGATGCATATTCCGTTGCGGCGGCTGCGCAGTCGCCTCGTCGACCGGGGCTACCAGGAGGCGATCACCTACAGCTTCATCGATCCGGGCCTGCAGGAACGCTTTGCCAACGGGCAACCCGTGATACGTCTTGCCAACCCGATTGCCTCGGACATGGCTGTCATGCGCACCAGTCTCTGGCCGGGCCTGATCAGCGCCTTGCAGTTCAATCGCAACCGCCAGCAGGAGCGCGTGTTTCTGTTCGAGTCAGGTATCAAGTATCTATTACAAGGTAATGATATTAAAGAAGAAAAAGCTATTGCCGGTATTGCCTGTGGGCCCTGGTTGCCGGAGCAATGGGGCACTGAGTCGCGTCGCCTGGACTACTTTGACATCAAGGCGGATGTCGAGGCGTTGCTGGCACTGGCAGCGCCGCTGAGTGCCTGGGAGTTTCGTCCGGCCGAAAATCCGGTCTTGCACCCGGGGCAATGTGCCGATATTTGCCGGAATGGGGCGGTTATTGGCCAGATAGGCGCCCTGCATCCCGCGCTGGCCGCCGAATTCGACTTGCCAGAGGGGGTGTTCCTGTTTGAAATGGCGTTGGATACCCTGCAGCAGGCTACGTTACCTTCATTTGCAGAGGTTTCACGTTACCCGGCCATCCGCCGCGACCTGGCCATTGTGGTGAAGGCCTCTATTACCTCTCAGGAGGTAGGAAATTGTGTGCGTGAAGCAGCAGGAGATTGGCTGACAAAGCTCCAGTTATTTGATGTGTATAGCGGGAAAGGTATTGATTCCGGAGAAAAAAGTCTTGCTTTGGGCTTGACCTTACAGGCGTCTTCGCGCACTCTTACAGATATGGATGTTGAGGGGGTTGTGGAGAATGTCCTTACGGCCCTGCAGCGAAATTTCGACGCAACGTTAAGAGAGTAAGAGAAAAAATGGCGTTGACGAAAGCGGATATGGCCGAGCGCCTGTTTGAGGAATTGGGCCTGAACAAACGCGAAGCCAAGGAAATCGTTGAGTTTTTCTTTGAAGAGATCCGGGGTGCGCTTGAGCATGGGGAGCAAGTGAAGCTGTCCGGTTTCGGCAACTTCGATCTGCGAGACAAAAACGAACGCCCGGGTCGTAACCCCAAGACTGGTGAGGAAATTCCGATCACGGCCCGGCGAGTAGTGACTTTCCGCCCAGGACAAAAACTCAAATCAAGGGTAGAAGCCTATGCTGGAACCGAGCAACAATAACGAGTTGCCGGCAATCCCTGGTAAACGTTACTTCACCATCGGTGAAGTCAGTGACCTGTGTGGCGTAAAGCCTCACGTCCTGCGGTACTGGGAGCAGGAATTTCCCCAGCTCAAGCCGGTCAAACGGCGTGGTAACCGTCGCTACTACCAGCGCCAGGACGTGATCATGATTCGCCAGATCCGTAGTCTGCTGTACGAGCACGGCTTTACGATTGGCGGTGCCCGGCAGCGGCTTGAAGGCGATGAGGTCAAGCGCGACTCGGATCAAAGCCAGCAAATCATCCGTCAGGTCAGGCTTGAACTCGAAGAAGTCCTGCAATTACTCAAGGTCTGAATTCCCGTATTTCTGTTCTGAACCGGTTTGTGGCACACTTCACGCCGCAGATTTGCATACCAGTATCACTATTTTTCGGGGCGTAGCGCAGTCTGGTAGCGCACCGCAATGGGGTTGCGGGGGTCGGAGGTTCAAATCCTCTCGCCCCGACCAATTTCTCTTTCGATGTCCACATACCCCATTTGCCCAGGCAAAGTGGCATCGAATGATTAACAGCATGAGATCGTTATGAGTGACAAGTCTTCATCCCTGAATATTGCCGTTCTCACCGTATCTGATTCGCGCACCGAGGAGACAGATACTTCGGGTGCGGCACTCGTCGATAAGCTGGTTGCAGCGGGCCATGTGTTGGTCGAGAAAAAGATTCTCGCGGACGACAGGTATGTGTTGCGCGCCCAGGTGTCGAGCTGGATCGTGGATGATAAAGTCCAGGTTATCCTTATTACAGGCGGTACCGGCATTACCGGAAGGGATGTTACCCCGGAGGCGGTTACCCCCTTGTTCGATAAGGAAATCCCGGGCTTCGGTGAACTGTTCCGCGCCGTGTCATATGAAGAGATCCGGACCTCGACCATCCAGTCGCGTGCCGTCGGTGGCGTGGCGAACGGCACACTGATCTTCTGCCTGCCGGGTTCAACCGGGGCCTGTCATACTGCCTGGGATCGTATCCTCAAGGATCAACTCGATATCAATCATCGCCCATGTAACTTCGTAGAAGTCATGCCACGCCTGAAAGAACGTTAATCCTGTCATCCAGGTATCAGCTATGAGTGATTCGTGTTTTAGCCCGCCCGGCATTGTATCTGTCGATGAAGCGATTGCTTTCCTGCTGGAACAGGCAAGGCCTGTCACGCAGACCGAAACCGTGTCGTTAAAGGACGCGCTGGGCCGTGTGCTGGCGCAGCCGGTCATCTCATCCATCAATGTACCGCCTGCCGATAACACGGCAATGGATGGTTATGCCGTTGCTTTCAGTGATCTCAATACCGAGGGAGAAACGCTTTTGCCTGTCTCTCAACGTATTGTTGCGGGTGAAACCGGGACGGCATTGCGACCGGGAACGGTCGCACGCATCTTTACCGGTGCCCCCATACCCCGGGATGCGGATACGGTGATTATGCAGGAGCAGTGTGCCGAGCAGGCAGATGGCAGCATCCGGATCAGCGGCAAGGTGAGACAGGGTGACCATATACGTCGTGCCGGTGAAGATATCCGGGTCAATGATGAAGTATTGTCTGCAGGCCGTTTATTGCAGCCACAGGATCTGGGGCTGGCGGCATCTGTAGGTTGTGCCGCATTGACTGTCTATAAGTCTTTGCGTGTAGCAATCTTCTCAACCGGTGATGAACTGGTCGAGCCCGGAGAGGAAGCCGGTGAGGGCAAGATCTATAACTCGAACCGCTATACTTTGTCAGGTTTGTTGCGCATTACCGGTTGTGAGGTTATTGATCTTGGAGTCGTCGAAGATACGCTCGAGGCAACCATCAATGCAATGCAGCGTGCCGCAGAGATGGCAGACCTGGTCATGACAACAGGCGGTGTATCGGTGGGTGAAGAGGATTATGTACGCCTCGCTATCGAACAACTCGGTGAAATCGGTATGTGGCGCGTTGCCATGAAAC
>JASFJH010000265.1:0-3370 GCA_050122215.1 Granulosicoccaceae bacterium
TTCTATGGCTGGCTTAGCGTGCAAAAAGATGCATTTATTGCCGGGATCGAGGTAGTGCCGGTGGCACCTGCCCGAGTTGAACTGTATGAGGGTGAGGGCTACGAACTTGTTTTTCAGAAACCATCGGGGTGCGGATAGCCAGGACTGACATACGCCGGTAGAGGCCGTCACTCCAGGCAATTGCACAGCTTGAATGTTTCCATCTATTCGAAACTGGCTAAACCGACGCGTTATCGCCCGCTCATCGGTTACGCCTGCAGAGTGGGCGAGGGCATTCGCGAGTTTGCCGATACTCGATGCTTTGACTGACCAGGAGCAACAATCACTGCGGGATCTGGCGATCCTGTTTCTGCATGACAAGGTCATCGAGGGGGCACACGAGCTTGTCATGAGCCGGCACATGGCCCTGATTATCGCCTTGCAAGCCTGTTTGCCGATATTGAGACTTGGTCTGGACAGCTATGATGGCTGGACAGCGGTGATTGTTTACCCCTCCGGGTTTGCACCGGAACGTGTATACAGGGATGAATACGGTGTTGAACACCGGGTGCAGTCGAACCTGTCAGGTGAGGCCTGGCAGCGTGGGCCAGTAATCCTGGCCTGGGATGCTAGCCGTCAGGCGGGCCAGATTGACGGCCATAACCTGGTCATCCATGAATTTGCCCACAAGCTGGATATGCAAAACGGCGTCGCAAATGGCTACCCGCCGTTGCATGCGGATATGGATAAAGCACAGTGGGTGGAGGCGTTTTCCTCAGGCTTTCGGGATTTTCAATATAAACATGAGCATGGCAAACGGACCGGCATAGATAGCTATGCGGCCAGCTCACCTGCCGAATTCTTCGCGGTGCTCAGTGAGGTGTTCTTTGAGCGGCCAGATATCGTTTACAAACTCTACCCGGCGATCTATGAACAACTCCGCTTGTTCTATCGCCAGGACACGCTGACGAGATTCACAGCCAACAACGCCTGATGTACTGTTGTTGTCGAGTATGATGCCCGTTATTAACAGGCCGGCCTTATGAGTCTCGCTGGTATCTGCCCTCAAACTGTTTGTCTTGTTTGAACTGTTTGTCCTGTTTCTGCGGTTATTCTTTAAAATAAACCGGGGGTGTTTAGCGTTGATCTTGCATTTGACCGGAAGGCGCCTGTTGTTGCTCTAACCGTTGCTCGCCGGGGGCGGGGCGTGGTTGTGTCCGCTGGTCATGCGGAGCCGGTTTCACCGGCCGTTGCACTGTCGGTTTTGCTGGCCGTTGTGGTGTCGGTTTCACCGGCCGTTGCACTGTCGGTTTTGCTGGCCGTTGTGGTGTCGGTTTCACCGGCCGTTGCACTGTCGGACTTGCTGGCCGTTGCGGTGACGGTTTCACCGGTGGTGACACAGCCGGTCTTGCTGGCCGTTGCGGTGACGGTTTCACCGGTGGTGACACAGCCGGTCTTGCTGGCCGTTGCGGTGACGGTTTCACCGGCGGTGGCACAGCCGGTCTTGCTGGCCGTTGCGGTGACGGTTTCACCGGTGGTGGCACAGTCGGTTTTGCAGGCGGTGGCGGAATATAGTCACCATGGTCATGATATTGCTTGTGCGGGTGATGCTCTGTCCACGGATGGCTATGCCGGGATCTCAGAGTGTAGTATGGATAACCATGGAGGCGAATATGCGGCGGTAGTTTCCTTACCACGATCCAGCCACGGCTCCTGTGATAGTAGTGGTAAACATGGCGATGCCGGTCGTAATAGACATGGGCATGGGGATAATAGATAAATTCGAAATAGACATGGGGATATGTATCATAGTAATAGGGGTACCGCTCATGGTATCGATCATCGACATAGGTGGTGCAACCGCTCAATGCCAATACAGACACTGTGAGCGTGGCCAACAACGGCAAGGCATGGCGTGTGTATTTGTGTAACAAATCGTATTTGCAAGATTTAATATCCATTTCCGGCCCTCTCCGGCTGTCTGGTCAGGTATTCCCCTGCATATTTCCAAGCACACCATTTACTATAACAATATATACATATAACGGAGAAGTGGGCAAAACCCGTCGCCGGGATAGCCGTTTTGCGATCCAGGCATTGTTTAACTGTGCACGGGCCATTTGTTTTGCTTGTCTTGCAGGCCTGCAACAGCCATCGTCTGTTGCATAACATTATGATAATAATACGATAATATCCTGTCACCGCAGGGTTGATATTTTCTCTGCAGGTGTCGACACAACATGTTATACATATATTTCCTCAGGGAATTATACGAACAAGGGGATGTCATGACGCTTCAGACCAATTTGGGCGGCATCGATCGGATAGTGCGGACTATTATTGGTGCCCTCTTGATTTATCTTGGCCTTTTCGCGACCGATCTGATTACGAACCAGGTGGTTCGCTATATGCTCGTCGTATTCGGTGTAATAAATATTATCACAGCAATTATTGCGTTCTGCCCTATGTATGCGCTGGCCAATATTTCCACACTTCCGAAAAGTGACGACTGATCCTGTATGTCGTTGAGCGCGAGACTGTTTGTCTTATTCACGGTACTGCTGACACTGGGTATGCTATTGCTCGCCAGCGTGGTATTCGATAGTTTCAAGCAGGTTACGTTACGCAAGGATCTTGCTTACATAACCGCCAGTAATGACAATCTTGCGCGATTCCTTTCCTTGCAAGTCAGTGGGCAGGACAGTGCCGGAGTATTGCTTGACTCCCTTACAGCCTTTAATTCAGAAGAATTTTTCGTAATGGTTATCGATGCCTCCGGTGTGGTGTACAGCACTGGCAAAGGTGATGCATGGAAGAGTGAGGCGGCCGCAGCACAATTACTGGCATCAATTACAAGCAGGGAAACACAGGGTCACCTTTACACTAAAACGATGACGTTTGTCTGGGCCAAGACACTTATTCCGGGCTCACGGCATGCCGTGGTGACATTGCACCAGGAATCGGATAGCAGTATGCAAGCCTTTATCAAGGATTTTGGTCTGCCCTTGGTAATCACTGGCGTATTGATGCTCTGGATCGCGGTATGGGTCTCCCTGATACTTGGAGCGCTCTTCAAAAAGCTTGATACGCAGAAGCACAAGCTCGAGGAACAGGCAGCAACCATCGCCGAGGCGCGAGATAAGGCGCTACGGGCGAACAAGGCAAAAAGTACCTTCCTGGCAAACATGAGTCATGAAATCCGGACACCCTTAACCGCCATTATCGGCTACAGCGATGCCCTCTTGGGGAGCGATCGGAGCAAGCAAGAGCAGCTTGAGGCAATCAATACGATTCATAAAAGCAGCCAGCACGTGCTGCATATCATTAACGAGATCCTGGACCTGTCAAAGATCGAGGCAGAGAAGCTAGAGATAGAGAAGATCATGGTTTC
>JASFJH010000266.1:0-3368 GCA_050122215.1 Granulosicoccaceae bacterium
GAGATCACGGCCTCACTGGATCGCGATGACGCGATCAATATCCAGTACACCTCCGGCACAACCGGTTTCCCGAAGGCCGTGCTGCTCACGCATCACAATATCCTCAACAATGCCTGGTTCTCGGCACAGGCCATGCATTTCACGCAACATGACCGGCTGGTTGTGCCCGTGCCGTTTTATCATTGCTTCGGCATGGTGCTGGCCAACCTGCTGTGCCTGTCGAGCGGCGCCTGTCTTGTGATCGCCTGCGAGCATTTTGATGCGCTGTCGATACTGCAGGCGGTCGAGCAGGAAAAGTGCACGGCCATCCACGGTGTGCCGACCATGTTCATCGCCGAGCTCGAGCATCCGCGCTTCGCGGAGTTCGACCTGTCCAGCCTGCGTACCGGGATCATGGCCGGTGCGCCATGTCCGCCGGCGCTCATGCAACGCGTCATGCAGGACATGCATTGCCGCGAGATCCTGATCGGCTACGGCGAGACCGAGGCCTCGCCGCTGACGCACCTGACGACGCGCGACGATACACTGCAACGCCGCACCGGGACGGTCGGCAGGAACCTGCCGCACCAGGAGGTCAAGATCGTCGACCTCGAGTCCGGGCAGACCGTGCCGCTCGGTGAGCCTGGCGAGATCTGTTTTCGCGGTTACCACATCATGCTCGGTTATTACGGTGATGAGCAGGCTACCGCGAAGGCGGTGGACGAGCATGGCTGGCTACGCTCCGGCGATGTCGGCACGATGGATGCGGAAGGGTATGTGCAGATCACAGGCCGCCTCAAGGAGATGATTATCCGCGGCGGCGAGAATATCTATCCACGCGAGATCGAGGATTATATCTTCACCCACCCGAAGGTGGCGGAAGTTGCGGTATTCGGCATCCCGGATGAATTCTATGGCGAGGAGGTCGTTGCCTGGGTGCAACTGCATGCCGGGGAGACGATGAGCGAAGAAGAGATCCGTGAATACTGCAAGGGCGAGATCGCGCATTTCAAGATCCCGAAGCAGGTACGTTTTGTCGACGAGTTCCCGATGACAGTGACCGGCAAGCTGCAGAAATTCCGCATGCGCGAGATGGAACTGGAGAAGCGCGAGACCGGCAGTACGTAACTGGTTAACGGTTACAGTTCAATCTGTGGCCGCTCGGCCCCGGCCCGCATCTTTTTCACGACGTCTTCAAGGTATTCCGCCAGCACCATTCTTTCCGCCGACAGGGCGACCTGAATCGCCGTGGCCAGCTCGTGAAGCCGGGCCTCACTGATCTGTTCACGTACGGCTTCGTCCAGCGAGGCCTTGAAGGTCTCCATGATTTTGTTCGCCACTTCCTCATGATGATCTGTCATGTTATGTCTCCATTATCAACCTGCATGCCGCATATGTTAGCAACAATAGTTGGGCTATACACGGACAAATCAATTGAAAAAATATGTGGATATTGATCTCTGATCGGCCGGCCAGCTAGTAGCGTACCGCCGGGGTTTCGATCTTCAGGCCATTCCCTTTGGCATTCAGGTAGACCTCGAGATCGATGAGTTCCGGTGAGCCCGAATCATACGGTTCGGCACGGAATGAACTGAAACACTCCTGGACACGGCCGTGGATGCCGGTGACCCTGCCGGAACCGAGCCGGTACTCGGGGAAACCGTTGGTCTGGCCCTGGGAAAGGGTCTGCCCGCGCAGCTTCCTGCCCTGGTTGTAGACGTGACAATGCGCGCAGGACATACCGAGTTGCCCGACGCGCGTAAAGTAGAGTTGCTTGCCCGCTTCGTAATGTTTTCTCAACGGCCCGTTGATATCGACGTTGACGGTCTCACCACGCGCCTGGTGACGGACAAACGTTTCCAGCGCGACGAGATCGGTACATTCATATACATAGGGCACGTTGTCGAGCTGATCTTCCCAGCACATGTTGATCTGTTCCTGCAGGGTTATCGGTTTGTCGTATTCGGCGCTGTACACCGGGTAACGGGCCAGGCTCTTCGGATCGAACTTCTCTCCGTCCTCGCCGTGGCAGTCGGCACAGGTCTTTTCATTGACGCCTTTTTCATTGAACAGTTTGCGGCCCTTGTCGACGGCATTCATGCCGGGGTTGGCAAACTCGTCATCCTGCATGTCCCTGGATGTCTGGGTAAGAAACTCGTAGCCGGATTTCAGTTCGCCGGCCACTGCGGCAGGGCCGACGCCGAGCAGGAGGGTGAGTATCATGATTTTGCGATCTAACATGCGCGTCGTCCTCACTTCAGGGTCAGCAGATAGGCCACGACGTCTTCCACCTGCTGGGCGGTGAGCAGGGTGAGGCCCTCGTATTCCCACAGCACCCGGTTGTAGAGTTTCGGATCACGGTAGTAGCCGGGCATGATCGACAGCGGGTTGAGCTGTTGTTCATCGACGACGCGCAGGCGGATCTGCGCCTCGTTGAGACGGGTGGCCAGGCCGACCAGTGACGGCCCGATGTTGCCGTGGAAGGACTCTTCCGGGATCGGCAGGCGGTGACAGGCCAGGCAATTGCCCTTGTTGCGGTCTGCGACGATTTTCCTGCCGCGCGTGGCATCGCCCTTGCGTCCGCCGATGGGTGTCTTGATAGCATACTGTTCCATCTGCCAGTGGTAATAGGGCTCAACAGGCGTAGCGGGTGGCGTGGCTTCTTCTGCCTGTGCCGGGACAGACACGAGTAACAGGCTGGCGGGCAACAGCAACAGGGAAAGTACCATGCGGGTTTGGCGAGACAGTGCAACCCTGGCACGCGTGGCGCTGCGGGCCACGGATTTCTCGCCGGTCAGGAATGAAGGTCTGTTCATAGTGGCAATGCAGTCGGCTAACATGTTGTGCAATAAAATATTAGTATTGCCGAATACCTGCCTTGACCTGAATCAAGATCTGGTAAGCAGCAGGTAAACCATATTATGGTATGCGCAGTGACTGCCGTTCTGGTTGCCTGATTAACCGTGTTATTACAGGTGTTTATATGGGGTTTTATTCCCGCGTACTTTTTCCCTGGGCAATGAACCTGCTCATGTCGCGGCCGGCGTTCAGTGAGCAGCGCGTCGCGGTACTCAAAGATGTGAGCGGCGACATTCTCGAGATTGGTTTTGGTACCGGCCTGAACCTGCCGCATTATCCCGCGCATGTCAGCAGGCTCGCCACGATTGAACCCAACCCGGGCATGGCCCGCTACGCGGCACGGCAGATCGCAGAGTCACTGATTGATGTGGAGCAGCATGTATCAAGTGGTGAAGCATTGCCGCTGGCCGATGCGAGTTTCGATACAGTCGTCTCGACCTGGACCCTGTGCAGTATCCCGGATGTTGAGCGGGCACTGCGCGAGGTCAGGCGCGTCCTCAAGCCCGGTGGGCGCTTCCTGTTCCTCGAGC
>JASFJH010000267.1:0-3342 GCA_050122215.1 Granulosicoccaceae bacterium
TTCGTGCAGGCTACCCAGCAGTACCAGTGCATCCGGGTTACGCAGGATGCTGGCAACCATTTCCCGGACCAGGGATTTCACCGCGGTCGTTTGCAACGCGTTGCCAGAACGCACATCCTCGAACAGTTCCCGCATGATGGTGTGGGAATGCTCATGAAGCTGCCGGGCGGTTTTCAGTTCGTCTTCAACGAGCGTGAGGTAGGGTTTGATCCTGGCTTCTTTCTCTTCGGCCTTGGTCGGGTGGGCTTTGGCCTCACCTAGTGACTGGATCCTTTCAATCATTTCCTTGTCACTGCGTTCGGTTTCTACATAGACATAACTGCAGAGTTCCTGTAACTGCTGCAACTCATGACTGTCGCGGACCGTGAATCCCTGAAACATGAAGGGAGAGTCCAGCCATGACCTGTCCAGCTCACAGACGTACATCCCTGGTTCTATATCTTTGCTGCTGATTTTATGTTTCATGTGGCTCGTGTCGGGAAATGCCGGAATGACCATCGTTACTGAATAATACACTAATTAAAAGCCACATTTCGCAGCTTGACAAGCATTTGAGGCGTACTTTGTGCGTCGTATCACTGTTTGACGACAGCGGTTTTGCAAGCAGGGCATTGCACTCTGCATGCCTGATGTGGCAATGAACCGGCCAGATACGCGATATTTTCCCGGAATCATGGTTGGCATTATCCTTGCGGTACAATCGGTAAACAATGACCAGGGTGAAGTCATGAACAGGATATTGAGATGGCTGTTTGCCGGGGGGCTGGTTTGTTTGGCTTTAGCGGCTATCGCGCATGCTGACGAGACGGACTTTTATAATGATGACTGGGAATCCCGTGCCGAGGATGTCAGTGAAGGTGAACTGGTCTGGTACCGGGAAGCGGTTGGTCGAAAGACACCTCGGCTTGCTGTTGAAATCAACCTGACTGCCGACAGCCTTGCATCGGGTTGGGCGCAGGTCTCTCAGTGCCACGAACAACTTGACCCGGTTGCGGCGGCCGATCTTGTCTTTACCGAGCAGCAGGTGCGTGCCTTGCGTGTCGACAGCTACGCGAATATCGAGCAGGTCACCGTGCGGGACAATGTTGTCGAGTTGCTGGCGATCGGGCCGAATGCAAAGTTGTGCGTTCGCAGTGAACAAAAGATTGTACATGGCCTGCCGGAAAACCTGTTGGCCGTGATCGCCGGGCCGTACAAACGCCGTTTTCTCGATGGCTATTATCCACAGGGGATTACGGTCACGGTGCACTGGCCACCGGATGTCTTCCGCTTCGAACGTCTGCACCCGGCAGATCTGTCCGGCTATGCGCGGCTCGACGCTGCGCCGGACAGGGTTCAGTTTACGGCACATGTTGCCGGACGACTGAAGTTTGCCTTTGTCTTCAGTCCGGTACGACCGTGAAGACAGTGTTATGAAAAGCCGGGTTCAAGCAGGCGCATGGCCGCGGTAATTCGCTGGAAGGAGTGGGTGTCGCCACCGCGATCCGGGTGGTGTTGCATGGCGAGTTGCCGGTAGCGCCGCCGTATCGTTATGGCCTCGACCGGATCGGTCAGCCCCAGTACCTGCAAGGCACTGGCGCGGCCCTGCTGGCGGTGGTAACCGGCCCAGAATTGTCCGAGCATGTCCTGTATATCACCGCCGGTGAGTTTTTCCAGTTCACGGATATCCAGGTAATAGTCACGTAGCGGATCATGTGGTGCCAGGCCGTCACTACCTGGCGCATAGGCGGACAGGCGAATCGTCAGCGGTGAGATCTGCAGCACGTACTCGTGACTGGCCAGCAATTCATCACGCAGGCGATACAGGGCATTGAACAACAGGAAGTGCCGGCAAAACAGGGTGTAGTCATCGGCAAAGGCGGACTTGCTGAAGGCCTCGTAGCCATATTGTTCCAGTTGCCTGAACAACTCGTACTCGCTCAGGCCCGCCGGGAAGTTCTGCAGGATGTCGAGTAATTGCTGCTGAAACCGCCCGATATCCATGGTTTTTTTGTTTGCCATGCCTCAAAGTTTACCGCCTCTGGCATGGCTTTACCCGCGAATTCTGCGAGATTGCGGTTAACGGCTACCCCGGACTATATACCGCCGCGCTTAATGCCGGGTGGCGATTTGCCCGGGCGCGGGGTACTGGTGCCAGGCCCAGGGCTGGCCATCGTGAACGGCGGCCAGCATCTTGTGATGGCGTTGTAAGGAATTCCAGATCCGCGAACAGGCCTGTTGCTCACGCCGGGTTCTGGGTGTCCCGAGCGCGGTCAACCGCGATTCAAGGCGTTTGATCGACCTTTGCAGGCGGGTTGCATTCGGAATCCCGGCTCCGAAACACTGCATCCACACCTGCCTGTTTACAATCACGTCCATATAAAAGGTCGACCTGCCAGCGGATCTGGTGATGCCAGGAAAATCCCTCATCCCCCCCTGCATCGATGTCCAAGATACTGGCAGGGCCTGTTTTTGCACAGTGGCAAGATGCGCGTTGTTCTGTAGGAAATTGCTGACAACAAGTGCAAATTTGTCAGCCGTGTAGTGGCAGCACCCCGACATGGCCCGTTCGCGATCGCCGTGCCGTGATCCGGGGCGCCGGGGAAAGCGGGCACATGCTGTATGATGCCCCGGGCACCGTGGACGTGAGCGCGGCGTCATTCACCGGTATCTCGCCGTGGCTGTCAGGCAGACACAAACGCGGTGTGCCGGTACATTCCAGGGAGCAGTTTGCGCATGCTGACAAGAGATTCATACTCGGTACGGTGGCAAGGCGTGGCATCCGGGAAAAGATCCGCGCCTTGCTTGCGCTGCACAAACAAGAAGGGGAAGATTTCCAGTTTGTCGCCAGAGGAGCCTTATGATCCCCTTGCACGATGACATCCCGACGACGCTTCGACCTGTCGTCACGATCGTCCTGATTGTCGGCTGCGTACTCGTCTTCCTGTGGCAGTTGTCGCTCGGGCCACAGATGGTACAGGCCGTGTATGCGCTTGGCATGATCCCGGCGGTGTTGTTCGACATCAAGCAGCTTTCCCCGGAACTGGCCGTGGTGCCACCGTGGCTGACCTTGCTGACCTCGATGTTTCTGCATGGTGGCTGGATGCACCTGATCGGCAATATGCTGTACCTGTGGATCTTCGGTAACAACATCGAGGATGCGATGGGACATGGCCGCTTTATCGTATTTTTTCTGCTGTGCGGTGTCATCGCCGCAATGGCGCAGGCACTGCCACAGGCGGCATCAGAGATCCCGGTGATTGGCGCGAGTGGCGCGATCTCCGGGGTACTTGGCGCCTACCTGTTGTTGTACCCTCATGCCCGGGTGCTCGTGTTGATCCCGCTTGGTTTCATCCTGCATAC
>JASFJH010000268.1:0-3338 GCA_050122215.1 Granulosicoccaceae bacterium
TGATAAAAGTCATGAAATCAGCGGAACGTAAGATGGAACCTGTACTGGCCGCGTTACGCGATCGCGTACTGTTTCTCAAACATAATCTGAATGCACGTGCTATCGCGTCCCTGAAAGCCGATCGTGATGTGATAAAGACAGATGTGGCAGCCCTGGTTCGTGATATGAACAAATCCATTGATGAGGCAGACCGTTTTATCAGGGCAATGGAATGACGCGGGATTTATTAGTGGTTGTCTGGCAACAAATGGAGAGTGATAAATGAGGATATTACTGGCGATCTTATTGCCATGGCTGCAATTCTTCACGATTGGCCGGCCGTTTGCAGGTATCATATGCCTGATCCTCCAACTTACATTGATAGGCTGGATCCCCGCGGCGATCTGGTCTGTGTACGCCCTGAGCCAATACAAAACCGACAAAAAGATAGCAAAGGCATTATCAAAAAATTAATGTTATTCCATGCGGGTAGAAAGTCAGCGGTTGGCTAATAATCCCCACTCCTGATAACAACTATAAAGCGGGTATTTTTTCTTCAGGCAAAAGGAATTGCACGGGGTGTTGTGTCACCGGGCATGTAAAGGCAAGTGACACGGCGCAAAGCTGCAGGTCCTGCTTGTCCGTCTTGTTACCATACAGTCGATCACCGACTACAGGATAGCCCGCCTCGCTCAGATGGCGGCGGATCTGGTGCTTGCGCCCGGTCTCAATGCCTACCTCGAGTAGACTGCGATCGGCGCTTGCATCGTAAGCAAGTCGCAGCACATGGCTGATCGCCGGTTTGCCGTCAATATCGCTGTCCAGCGTCATATCCTGTGCAGGGAAACAACCATGCGTGATCACGCGGTAATGTTTCTCCACCTCGCGTGTGCGAAATTTAGCCGCCAGCGCCGCGGCAATGCGTTTCTCATGCGCGATAATGATCAACCCGCTGGCCGCACGATCCAGTCGGTGCACAATGAAAGCGGGCCGCTGCGGTGTGAGGTGTTGCTCGGCCCAGCGGTATACTGTGCAATGGTCGCTCCACTTCGAGCCTTGCGAGAACATGCCGGGAGGCTTGAACCAGATACTGTAGGCATCCCTGTCACTGAGCAGTTCGGACGGCACGGGTATGGCATCAAGAACGTTTGTATCGTAATACAGGTGCAGGGTGTCGCCATTTTGCAGCGGCTTGCTGGCACGACGCAGGCGCCTGGTCTGCTGGCCATGCGTGATCCACACGGCACCGTTATGCATGGCCAGCTTGATACGCTGTTTTGACAGGTCCGTGTTTTCGGCTAACCAGTCGACGGCCGTTCTGTCGGGGGCGTCGATATCGAGATGTTGTTCAAGGCGCGTTGGCGGGTGAGTCATGATGAAAATGCTAAAGGCATGCTGTGACGCCAGCAATACTAGCTCTTGTCAAAGCCATTGCGCAGGCATTGTCCGTTAGGATGTGCACCATTTTCTGGCGGCGGACTGTTTGCGTTGACCATGGCCTGCAGGCGCATCTGATCCTGCCACTCCTTGCGCTTGAATTGCAGATAGTCAGCTTTGTCCATTTCGTATAACTGTGCGTGATGCTGCTCGGTAAGCTCGAACCATTTGTTGAGGCGTGTTTCGAATCGTGCATCGGCAGGCGCAGCCAGGCTGTCCAGGTAACTCTGGATAGCGAAGTAATAGCGCATGGAATTACGCTCGATGACACCACGGATGCCGTTTACGTAAACGGGCTTACCGTTCTCGTCATGATCCACGATGCTGAAGCCAACCTTGTCGGCACCCAGTGTCATGAAGTAACCGCGCATGGCCAGGCTCGTCACAAAGCCATAGTCATACGAATAGTGGAAATGGATGAAAGTAGACGATTCCGTCAGTGGAATGGCCTCCGCCTTGATATTGTAGTCTCCGGTATCGAGTGGGCCTTCATCGGCTTGCAGCGAAATCTTGAAGTAATCATCCTGTCGTGACTTCAGCGCATACTGATAATCAATCTGGTAGACATCATCCGCTTTTTCATAGAATTTACGGCCACTATAGATGCTGAGGCTGCACTGGTCGTCCAGGTACTGGTAGGTGCAGGCCTTGATGTTGAGGTGCTGCGGTACGATCTCACACCAGTTGGCCGGCGCGCCGAGTGCGTCACGGATGCTTGCGAAAGGGTGGGGGATAATACCGTAGACATCGCCAACGATTTTGCCATTGTCACCGTTGGATTCGAGGTAGATGGGAATACCATAGACATTCTGCTCAAGTTGGCCGTTAATCTGGTAGTACTTGGCCAACAGGGCATCGGCCTCGGCACGCGCGGAGCTGCTCATCAGGATGGTAATGACCGCGAGGCCCAACGTGAGCAGGGAAGATGGATTAATGGATTGCCAGTACCGCATGGCTATATAAGGTATGGCCGGCGCCGGTTGCTTTCAATAGCAAAGATGGTAAATCTATATAAAACAACAGCTTATTGTTTAGCTGGCGCCGTTTTTTACGGCCCGGGCAACCGTGTAGTTCCTGCCCTGCTTGAGTTTCTTGTAATTGCCGAAGATCTCGTCCATATGCCGCTTCATGAACTGGCGCAGACCGGTAATTGTTACGACATAGAACTGGCCACCGGGTTTCAGGTGGGCCTTCGCATCATGCAGTATGATCTGCAGCAATTCCTTGCCGACCTTGGCCGGGATGTTCGAGACGATACAGTCAAATTTACGATCACCGACCTGGTCGAAGGCATTGCTCAGGATGGCCTTGGCGTTACCGAGCTTGTTGGCCCTGATATTCCTGTTCGCGTAATCAACGGCGACAAAGTCCTTGTCGGCCATAAGCGTCCGGCCGTTTGGCGCGAGTTTTGCCAGCGTGATGCCGAGCGGCCCGTAACCACAGCCGAGGTCAAAGCAATCGGCGTCATCGGTAATCTCGATATACTTGAGCAATAATTGCGTTCCCTCGTCGATCTCGCGTGGCGAAAACAGGCCCCACGTCGTATGGAAGTGCAGGGCCTGATCGCACAGCGTGACATCGAACTCGATGTCCTTGCGCAGCTTATCAAGATAATCAGGGGGCTGTTTCATACAATATCATTGGACAGGATTAACAGGATTGACATGATATAAAAAGGCAACAATTAAATCCCGTGAATCTTGTAAATACTGTCTGAAAATCATTTCAAACGGTGATTGTGATATTCGAGCATCGCACCACGCTCCGAGATGCGGATACGCGTGATACCGGCATTATTGACCTTGATGCGATATAAACCAAGCGGTTCTGCGTGAAGTACGTGAGCTATGATGGCACGCATAACGCCGGCATGGGCGACCACGAGGACCTGTTTCCCGATATAGTAGTCGGCAATGTCTTGA
>JASFJH010000269.1:0-3332 GCA_050122215.1 Granulosicoccaceae bacterium
CTGTTCAGGAAAAACCAGGGTTACCTCTGGTATCTATAATTTACTCTTTTGCGCCCAGCTGGATAGCTTCGCTCACCAGACCGTGAACACTACCAATCATGTCCATCGGGAAGTTGTAGTAGGGCAGTGTTTTGGTGAACTGGCTCTTGCAGATCGCGCAAATAGCAGCAAGATAGTTCACGTCATGCTCTTCAACGACTTCCTTCAGGGCCTGCATGCGGGGCATAGCGCCTTTCACACGCAGTTCCATGAGGTCATCAGTCAGGAGACCGCCGCCGCCACCGCAGCAGAATGTCTTCTCATGAATTGTTTCAGGTGCCATGTCATAGAAATGATTGACACTTGCCTTGATTACTTCGCGCGGCAGTACAAACTGGCCGCCCGGGATGTTGCCCATACGCGAGGCACGGGCAACGTTACATGAATCATGGAATGTCACGCGCAGGTGATCGTTGGCTTCCGGATCGAGCTTCAGGGCGCCTTGTTTGATCAAGCCATGTGTGACTTCGATGATGTGCTGCGGCACGGGATAGTTCGGGTCGAGGAAGTCGAACGGACCGGCCAGCGTATTCCAGAAAGAATAGGCAACACGCCATGCATGCCCGCATTCGCCAACGACGATACGCTTCACACCAAGATCCAGAGCCGCTTCACGAATACGCATTGCCACGCGTTTCATATTGTCGTAACTGCCGATGAACATACCGAAGTTCGCTGCTTCAGAGGCGTGTGAACTCAGAGTCCAGTTAATACCGGCCTGGTGGAACACCTTGCCGTAGCCAATCAGGCCATCGATATGTGGTTCGGCGAAGAAGTCAGCAGAAGGGGTGACGACGAGTACGTCTGCACCTTCAACGTCAACCGGGTACTTGACCGCGACGCCGGTATCTTCTTCAACTTCCTCTTCCAGGTCTTCGAGCGTGTCTACCAGGGCAGGCTCGGGCAAACCAAGGTTGTTACCTATCTTGTAAACCTTGCCGATGATTTCGTTGCAGTATTTCTGACCCATGCCGGCAACGTCGAGAATCTCACGTGCAGCCATGGAGATTTCTGCAGTATCAATACCGTAAGGGCAAAATACCGAGCAACGACGACACTGCGAGCACTGGTGATAGTAGCTGTACCACTCGTCCAGAACTTCCTTGCTCAAATCCTTGGCGCCAACCAGTTTCGGGAAGAACTTGCCGGCAAAGGTAAAGTAACGGCGATACACCTTGCGCAACAGATCCTGGCGGGCGACCGGCATGTTTTTCGGATCGCTGGTGCCCAGGAAGTAATGGCATTTGTCAGTACACGCGCCACATTTGACGCAAGAGTCGAGATAAACCTTGAAGGAACGATACTTCTTGGTCAGATCGTCCATCTTGTCGAGAACGACCTGTTCCCAGTTCTCTACCAGTTCACCCGGAAAACCCAGGGCTTCGTCAAATTCAGGGCGAGAGACGAATGGCGAACTGTGCGCCATTGTGCCTTCCTGGATCTTCGGAATCTCTGGTATTTCTTTCAGTTCCGGTGTTTCAAAATCTGCAGCACCCACGTTGCTCTCCTCGTTATCGTTTGCTCACAACGTCGTTATTCAGCTTTTTCTGCCCAGGCAGCAACATGGCGTTGTTCACGCGGGTTGTCGACCTGGTTACGCGTCGGGCTGAAGAAAATACCCGGGACGTGCAGCAGTTTGCTGATCGGGAAAATAATCATGAGTGTTGCCACCAGTGCCAGGTGCACGTACAGCATGGGGCTGTTGGCTGGCAGCTCCTGGATATTGAAGGTCATCAGGCCAAGGAAGAACGCCTTGACGGCAACAATATCGACGTGCCCGACAAATTTCATCAACAGACCACTGCCGGCAATTGCGACGAGCAGGGCGAGCATAAGGTGATCTGATGGTGATGAGATGTAGCGCACGCGGTCAACAAACACGCGGCGACCCCACAGGCCAAGCAGGCCAAGGAGCATGACGAAACCGGCATAGATACCAAATGGCTGAATCAGCGCCACCCAGGTCCAGACCGGATCCGTGAAATAGCGTAGATGGCGCAGCAGAACGAGTAACAGACCGAAATGGAATGCCCAGCCAAACAGCCAGGTCCACTTGGTGGATTTAAACAGGCTCTCGAACAGAACCACTTCGCGCGCCATACGCATGGCCACCCCTGACTTCGTGGTCGGTGCAGGTGTGGTCGGAATCTTGAGCGGTGCAGGGGTGCGTGCATAGACCGAAATCTTGTATGCAAGACCACCTACGAGAATGATCGTCGCAGCGTAAAAAAGCACACTGTAAACGACTGTCAGCATTGACATGTAATCAACCCCTCATCACTACATAAGGAGGGCCGGGACGAATCCCGGCCCACTATATGTTTGCGTAATTATACGCAACCAGTCGGCTTCGGAAGACCGGCGTACTTACACGCCTGCTTCGCAGGACCGTACGGGAACAGTTCGTACAGGTACTTGCTGTTACCCTTGTCCTTGCCCAGTTTCTTGCCAATAGCCTTGGTCAGAACGCGAACAGCCGGAGCGATCTGGTATTCTTCGTAGTACTCGCGCAGGAAGTTGATGACTTCCCAGTGGTTTTCAGAAAGCGGGCAATTATCGGCTTCAGCCATATAAGTGCCAACTTCTTCAGTCCATTCGCTACGGTCTACCAGGTAGCCTTCTTCATCTACTTCAATACTCTTGCCTGCAACTTCAATTGTAGCCATTTTTTCCTGTCTCCTTAATCAGAAGAAAATTATGTGGACTCGAATCAGAGCCACGCCTGAACGTGACTATGATCGGCCGCCAGGTTGACAAAACCGGCATAGTCCACGAGTTCAATTCCATCTATTACGCGATCCTTGACACCACGGGCATCAACATCCGCGCTCAGGGCGTAAACCTTCACCTTCTTCATGGCGTCTTCAACCATTGCTGAAGACGAGGCGCCATTAATAGCACCGTACACGCCATCTTCTATCAGAAGAACCGCGCTGCCGTCTTTGGCCATGGCCAGACAACGCTCGAGCGAGTTCTTGTCGAAGGGTGATTTATTCACAGTGTGTAAAAGTGACATCGATAATCTCCCTTAGAAGTTAAACAGCACGTCGGCGTTTTCCATGAGGTCGGCCATTTCAGCACGGCTGACGATCTTGATTGACGGCTTTTCAGCCCAGTCATCGTCTTCGTCCTCATAGGTGAGTGGCATCAGGTCGCCCTCGCTCAACCCACGCTCATCGAGTGATTCCTTTTCAACGTAGATCTTGTTGATGTCGTAATCACCGAGCGCCTTGTAGGCCGGGGAAAAGTTCTTCGTGCCGATAGCGGTAGTGTCCTGACCCTTGACCAGCTGG
>JASFJH010000270.1:0-3313 GCA_050122215.1 Granulosicoccaceae bacterium
GTTAACCGGCACGCGCAGCATGTCACCAAAGGCGACCAGGATGATGTCCTCGTGCAGTGCCAGCTGGATCGCATCGTAGATATCCTGTTCCGGGCAGATGCATACCGGGCAGCCGGGACCGGGGATCAGTTCGATCGTGGCGGGCAGGGCGCTGCGCAGGCCGGCCTGCGTGATGGCGCGCTCGTGTCCGCCGCACACATTCATGATGCGCAGCGGGCGGCGCAGCTCCAGTGCGTGGATCTGTTGCAGCCATTGTTGTGCGCTCAGCGACATGGGGTGAATGCTGTCGGGCCGGTTCAGCCGTGCTCGTGATGAGGCTGATCGTGGCCGGGCGTTGTTGCATGCAGCCGCATACCATCGGCCTGGATCGCCGGTCGCAGGGTTTCGCCTTTGGCCAGCCGCTGTTTGTGTTGGGCCAGTTCCTCACGCAACCAGTTGAGCCAGTTGCTGATGCCTTCCATCGTTTTTGCGGAGAGGCTCATGAGCGGGGCCGGGTTGGCCAGTTGTCGCAGACAGTGTTCTGCGCTTTCCGGTGTGAAGTCATCGAGCACCTCGAGCAGGTCGGACTTGCTCAGCAATACCAGATCGGCGGCGCGAAACATGACCGGGTACTTGGCCGGCTTGTCATCGCCTTCGGTTACCGACAACAAGGTCACATTGCGATGATGGCCGAGATCGAAACTCGCCGGGCAGACCAGGTTGCCGACATTCTCGATGAACACGATATCGAGTGACGCGAGCTCGAGATGGTGCAGCGCATCATGCACCATGTGCGCATCGAGGTGGCAGGCAGTGCCGGTCGTGATCTGGATTGCCGGTACCCCTCTGGCGCGGATCCGCTGCGCATCGTTTTCGGTTTCCAGATCGCCTTCGATGACCGCGATATTGTATTCATCGGCGAGTGCCTCGATGGTCGCTTCGAGCAGGGCGGTTTTACCCGAGCCCGGCGATGACATGAGGTTAATGGCCAGCACCCCATGCCGGTCGAAGTGCTCACGGTTATGCGCGGCCTGGTGATCGTTTTCGGATAACAGGCCCTGCAGCACATCCACGGCCAGCTTGCCATCCGGTGTTTGCGACAACTTGCCGTTTGTCGCCACGAGGTGCTTGTTACCGGGCGTTATATTACAACCGCAGGTTTCACACATTGCCGTTCTCCATCAGTGTTCGGTTTTCAGTTCGACACGTTCGAGCAGCAGTTCATCACCACTGAGTAGTTGTGTATGCCAGTCACCACAGGCAGCGCACAGCAGTCGGTTCGGGCTGGCCTCGCTTTCCGCATGGCAGTGCTGGCAATGCACGCGCACCGGCGCCTGGTGGATCACAAGTTGTGCACCCGCGGCGACGGTGTTGGCCGCGGCGATTGGAAACGCCGAGCGCAACAGTTCCGGCACGACACCGGACAGTGGCCCGACCTGCAGATGAATGCTGTCGACGCCACTGCCGTTATGTTCGGCAACGATGCCGCTGACCTGTTTGAGCAGGTTCTCGCAGATGGCGAACTCATGCATGCGGTGCGACTCCCTCGGCAGCGAGCATTTCGTCGTACAGCTCCCAGGCGGAGAGCGCGTGTTCCTCGGTGATGGTCTGGATCGCGTAACCGACATGCACCATGACGAAATCTCCCGGGGCCGGTCTGGAATCCTGCAACAGGAACAGGTTGACGTCGCGCTGTACCCCGTGAGCTTCACAACGTGCAACGAGGCCGTCGATGTGAACCACTTGCATGGGTATTCCGAGGCACATAACGTGGGCTCCTGGCTGCAATAGTCTCCATTATTACTGTGTGGAGGTAATAATCAAGCAACCTGACGGTTGCACAGTCCTGTGCCAACATATTGATGTTGTGGCGGCTACGTTGCAATGTTATGAATTGCTTATATTGGTGTGATGGCCGTATTTTTTGCGCTATATGACTTGACTGTGATCATGGAAGTGACATGCTAGTCAGACACAGTATGTCCATCAATAATGAATAAGCAGGGAGCGGGATACGTGTCACAATGAAACAGGACGTTGCCTTTCTTCGCCGTGCGGGATTGCAGGACCTGTTGCAGCAGTTGCAGGCGCAGGGTTACCGCTGCATCGGCCCGACGCTGCGCGACGGCGCCATTGTTTATGATGAACTGCACACGGCAGAGCAGTTGCCGCGTGGCGTGCAGGATCAGCAGGCACCCGGACATTACCGCCTGCAGGATAATGACGAGGATCGCTATTTCGCCTGGGCCAACGGCCCGCAGGCGATCAAACCCCTGACCTTTACGCCGCGTGAGGTGCTCTGGCAATGCCGGCGCGACGCTGACGGCAAGCTGACATTCGTCCCGCAGGACGACGATCCCGCACCACTGGCCGTGTTCGCCGCACGGGCCTGTGATATTGCCGCCCTGTATATTCATGATCGGCACTTTCTGCAACAGGAACACCGCGATCCGTTTTACCTGGCCAGGCGCCAGAAGCTGTTCATTGTTGTCGTGAACTGTACCCATCCTGCCGATACGTGTTTTTGTGCCTCGACCGGCGATGGTCCGCGCGCCCATTACGGTTTTGACCTCGCGCTGACCGAACTGGCGGAAGGCTTCGTCGTGGAGAGCCACACTGTCGAGGGCAAGCAGCTCGCCGGCACACTGCCGCTGCAGGACGTCACCGAACAGCAACTGCACCGGGTTGATGAATCGTTACAGGCTGCTGCCAGTCAACAGCAGCGCCGCTTGCCGGCCGGCAACCTGTTCCCGGCTCTGTTCGACAGGCTTGATCATGCCCGCTGGGATGAGGTGGCGCAGCGCTGTCTTGGTTGTGGCAACTGCACCTCTGTGTGCCCGACCTGTTTCTGTCACAGTGAAACCGAACAGCCGCAACTCGACGGCAGCAGCAGCCAGCATGTGCGTGAATGGGATTCCTGTTTCAGCCCGGGACACAGTTATATCCACGGCCTGACGATCCGTGACAATAACCGTAACCGCTACCGGCAGTGGCTGACGCACAAGCTGGGCAGCTGGCATGAACAATACGGCCGTTCCGGTTGCGTCGGCTGTGGACGCTGTATCAGCTGGTGCCCGGTCGGCATTGATCTGACCGAGGAGATCAGCGCGATTCTTGAAACACCGGGTGATGAGGCATGAGCGAACCCTATCAACCCTGCGAGGTCGAGGTCCTCGAACGCATCCAGGAGTCGCCGGGCCTGTTTACCCTGCGGCTGCGTTTTACCGATCCGCAATTACAGGAGGAGTACCGCTTCGAGCCCGGCCAGTTCAACATGTTGTATCTGTACGGTGTCGGAGAGGTGCCGATCTCCATCGTCTCTGACCCGAGTGAC
>JASFJH010000271.1:0-3311 GCA_050122215.1 Granulosicoccaceae bacterium
CAGTTCCCGGTACCGGTACTGGCACTTAACGACATCCCCGGTTATGACACGCCGACCAACCTGTATCTGTTTGCCCTGTCGCCGGAAGATGAGGCCCGTCAGGTTGCCGAACACATCTGGCTGAATGGCCACAGCCGCGGCGTTGCCCTGTACCCGCAGGGGGCCTGGGGCAAACGGCTTTTCGACGCCTTCCAGCAACGCTGGCAACAACTTGGCGGGGAACTCATCGATGGCGTTGCCTACGACAGCACGGGCAAGGACTTTGCCAGTCCCGTACGCACGCTGCTGGCTATCGACGAAAGCCACCAACGCCACCGTCGTATCGAAAACACGATGGTGCAGAAACTCAAGTTCGAGATGCGCCGGCGCCAGGATATCGATTTTGTGTTCTTCGCTGCCAACCCGACCCATGCCCGCCAGCTGCGGCCCCAATTTGATTTCTACAACGCCGCCGGCCTGCCCCTGTACACGACCTCACATGTGTATACGGGCAAACCCGATCGCCGCGCCGACCGCGACATGAATGGCGTTGTCTTTGGCGATATGCCCTGGACATTAAAGGCCGACACACCGCTGCGGGAGCGCGTACAAAACCTGTGGGCGGACCAGCGCCAGGCCTTTACCCGCCTGTTCGCGTTCGGCATCGATGCCTACCGCTTGCTACCGCAACTGCAACGACTCGCGCAATATCCCTTCACCCGCCTGGCCGGGGCCACCGGCAGCCTGCGTATTGATGAAACCGCACGCGTGCGGCGTGGATTGAGCTGGGCGGAATTCCGCGCCGGCACGCCGCGACCGGTGGCGCCGCGGGCAGGGCTGCCCGGTGACAATGCTGACAACCCGGCAAGCCAACCCGCCGAACCGGCAATGCCGCTGCGGGTTGAACCGGACAATGGCAGCGGCTGAACAGGTGCTGGTGGCATGGATGCCCGACACAAACATGGCCGCGCCGCCGAACAGGCCGCCTGCGATTACCTGCAGGCGCAGGGCCTGCAACTCGTCGCCCGCAATGTCCGCCTGCGCGGTGGCGAACTCGACCTCGTCATGCGCGAGGGTGACAGTCTCGTGTTTGTCGAGGTACGCTATCGGCGTCGGAACCGCTATGGCTCGGCGGCAGAAAGTGTCGATGGGCGCAAACAACAGCGCCTGATCACCGCCGCCCATCGCTACCTGCAGCAACATGATCCGGCGCAACAGTATGCAGCGCGCTTTGATGTCGTTACCATGCGCGATGCCGAGGGCAAAACACTTGAATGGCACCGCAATGCCTTCGAGGCATAGCCCGCAGACATTTTTTTAGTAATGGAGAATATCAGTTGGATCCGGTCACACGTATTCGTCAACAGTTCGCAGACAGCATCGAGACCAAGCAACGGGCCATTGATGCGTTAACACAACCGATTGCCGCCGCGGCCGATGCCCTGTGTAAGGCTTTGCAAAACGGTGGCAAGGTCATGAGTTGTGGCAACGGCGGTTCGGCTGCCGACGCCCAGCACTTTTCCTCGGAACTGCTTAACCGTTTTGAAAGGGAGCGACCGGGGCTGCCGGCGATCGCCCTGACCACCGACAGTTCCACGCTGACCTCGATCGCCAATGACTATGCCTTTAACGAGGTATTCGCCAAACAGGTGCGTGCGCTCGGCAATGAAGGTGACGTCCTGCTGGCGATTTCCACGAGTGGCAACTCGGAGAATGTTGCGCACGCCATTCGCGCCGCGCATAAACGCGGTGTCGTGGTAATTGCCCTGACCGGGCGCAATGGGGGCGAGATCGCGGAACGTGTTAACGCACACGATGTCGAAATCCGGGTACCTGCTGAGTCGACCGCGAGAATCCAGGAAGTACACCTGCTGATCATTCACTGCCTGTGTGATCTGATTGATCACCAAATGTTCGGGGAGAGCAACGCATGAAGCCCATTATTCGCACTGCCAGTTTGTTATGCGTGCTTGCCACGGCCGTCAGCCTGCAAGGCTGTGCCGAGATGGTCGTCGGTGGCGCAGCCGCCGGTGCCACCGTCGCACATGACCGCCGCACCGCCGGTACCTTTGTCGATGATGAACTCATCGAGTTAAAGGCCGCCCGCAAGCTTTCCGATGACAAGGAACTGGCCGAACAGGCGCATATCAATGTCACTTCGTATAACAATATCATCCTGCTCAGCGGCGAAGTGCCGAACGAAACCCTGCGCACACGCGCTGCCGACCTGGTGCGCCCGATCCCCAAGGTGCGCCAGGTGCACAATGAACTCGTCATCGCCGCGCCCAGCTCGCTGCTGACCCGCACGAGTGACGGCTGGATCACGACCAAGGTCAAGACCAGCCTGTTCAGCATCAAGAATATGCCTGGCTTTGATCCCACCCGTGTCAAGGTCGTGTCGGAAAACGGCACCGTGTTTCTCATGGGGATCGTACGCCGCGTTGAAGCCGATGCCGCCACCGATGTCGCGCGCCGTGTCGCCGGCGTACAACGCGTGGTGAAACTGTTTGAATACCTCGACTGATCTGCCGACCGGTTTCCTCGACAGTCTCGCGCAGATCGTCAATGCCGACGATCTGCTCACTGAAGTCTCCGAGTGCTGGGCCTACGGTTACGATAACAGCCGCCGGCATGCGCCGCCGGCTGCCGTCGTGTTCGCGCGCACGCACGAACAGGTTGCCGCGATCGTCAGGCTTTGCCATGCGCAACACGTTGCGATCGTCGCCCGTGGTCGCGGTACCGGCACCACCGGTGCGACCGTGCCGCTCAACGGCGCCATCGTCGTGTCACTCGAACGCATGAACAGGATCCTCGAGGTAGACCCCGACAACCGTCTTATCCGGGTTGAGCCTGGCGTCAGCAATGCCGAGGTGCAACAGGCCGCCGCCGAACACGGTTTTTTCTGGCCACCGGATCCGACCAGCGCCGCCGTGTGCACAATCGGTGGCAATCTCGCCTACAACTCGGCCGGGCCGCGCGCCGTCAAGTACGGCACGCCGCGCGACAACACACTCGGAGTTAAAGCCGTCACCGGCACGGGCGAGACGCTCGTGACCGGTACACGCACGACCAAGGGCGTGGTCGGTTACGACCTGACACGCCTGTTGATCGGTTCGGAAGGCACACTCGCGATCATCACCGAGGCGACCCTGAAACTGACGCCACTGGCCGAGGCCAAACGCACCATGCAGGCCATCTACCGGGACATCGACAGCGCGGCGCGCGCCGTGTCGGCTGTCATGGCGCAACCGGTCACACCCTGCGCACTCGAATTCATCGATCACAATGCAATCGACATGATCCGCAACTATTCGGAAGCAACCCTGCCCGAA
>JASFJH010000272.1:0-3290 GCA_050122215.1 Granulosicoccaceae bacterium
ACGTGTGCTTGAGGGCAGCCCGGCAGCCAAGGCCGGTTTTGAAGTCGGTGACATTATCATCCGCTTCAATGGCGAAGAGATCCTCCGCTCAAAGGACCTGCCGCCGCTGGTAGGACGTACCCCGGTCAATGAACGTGTACCGGTGCGGGTTCTGCGCAAGGGACGTGTCCAGACCCTGCATGTGGTGATCGGTGAATTACCCGAACAGGAAGAATTACAGCTTGCCAGTGAACCGAAAACCGGCAAAGCGAACCGCATCGGTACAACGGTATCGGATCTGACTGCCGCGCAGCGCAAGGCCTATGATGTGGCCAAAAACGGCGTCATGGTCACGACCATCAGCCCGGGACCAGCCATGAAGGCAGGGATCCGCAAGGGCGATGTCATCCTGCGTATGAACGATATCGAGGTCAAGGACGTCAAACACTTTGCCGAACTTGTGGAAAAACTACCCGATGATCGTGCGGTACCCGTGCTGGTTCAACGCAGGACCGGCCCGGTGTTTGTGGCGATGAAACTGGACAAGGATGACAAATAAGGCCCCGGCTGCGGCCGTGCATCTCGTTATGTACGGCCGCAGCGGCTGTCATCTGTGCGACGATATGCGCGACGCCCTGGAAACCTGTCGTGATCAGCTGGATTTCAGCCTGGAATTTCGCGATATCGATGCCAGGGCCGACTGGCAGCGGCGCTACGCCGAGCGCATCCCGGTTCTGTTTGCCGGGGACAGCGAGATTTGTCACTACTACCTTGATCGGCAGGCCCTGCTGGAGCATTTCAGCCGCGGTGCATAATACGGTATAATCCGCTGGCTCACGGGCGAATACTCGTGCTTGATAACGTAAACTGGCGCCTCGGGCGCCTGTTTTTTTGCAAATCCTACATGGCCAATCCGGCATATCGAGGTCAGACATTCCTATGAATATGGAGAACATCCGCAATTTCTCCATTATCGCCCACATCGATCACGGTAAATCCACGCTTGCCGATCGTTTCATCCAGAAATGTGGCGGGCTCACAGAGCGCGAGATGCAGGCGCAGGTACTCGACTCAATGGACATCGAGCGCGAGCGCGGCATCACGATCAAGGCGCAGAGTGTCACGCTTGATTACAAGGCCGCCGATGGCAAGACCTACCGGCTGAATTTCATCGATACCCCCGGACATGTCGATTTTTCCTACGAGGTGTCCCGTTCCCTGTCCGCCTGCGAGGGGGCCTTGCTGGTGGTCGATGCCTCGCAAGGTGTCGAAGCGCAGAGTGTCGCGAATTGCTATACCGCAATCGATCTCGGCCTGGAAGTCGTGCCGGTACTGAACAAGATCGATTTGCCGGCTGCTGAACCGGCACGGGTCAAACGCGAGATCGAGGAAATTATCGGTATCGAGGCGCAAGACGCGGTCGAGGTCAGTGCCAAGACCGGCATCGGTGTTGACGATTTGCTGGAACAGCTCGTGCAGAAGATCCCGGCACCGCAGGGTGATGCCGATGCGCCATTGCAGGCACTGATTATTGATTCCTGGTTTGATAACTATCTTGGCGTGGTGTCGCTGGTGCGGATTGTGCACGGTCGCCTGCGGCCAAAACAGAAAGTCCGTGTCATGTCGACCGGCAGGGATTTTCTCGTCGACAAGGTCGGCGTGTTTACCCCCAAGCGCATCGAACTGGATGCCCTTGAAGCAGGTGATGTGGGCTATGTCATTGCCGGTATCAAGGATATCGCCGGTGCACCGGTGGGCGATACCCTGACGCTTGGCGACCGGCCTGCCAAAGAGCAGTTACCGGGTTTCCAGAAGGTGCAGCCGCGCGTGTTTGCCGGGCTGTTCCCGATCAGCGCGGACGACTATGAGGCATGTCGTGAGGCCTTGCAGAAACTCAGTCTGAATGATGCCTCCTTGCACTACGAACCCGAAACTTCAACCGCACTTGGTTTTGGTTTCCGTTGCGGCTTCCTCGGTATGCTGCACATGGAGATCATCCAGGAACGACTTGAACGCGAATATGACCTGGAACTGATCACGACTGCGCCGACGGTTATTTACGAAGTACTGAACAAAAGCGGTGATGTCCTGAAGATCGACAACCCGTCCGAGTTGCCCGAGCCGAACCTGATCGAGGAGGTTCGTGAGCCGATTATCGAGGCCAATATCCTCGTGCCCCAGGAATATATCGGCAATGTTATCAGCCTGTGTGTCGAAAAACGCGGCGTGCAGAAAAATATGCAGTACCTTGGCAGCCAGGTGGCGTTGAGTTATGAACTGCCGATGAGCGAAATGGTCGTGGATTTCTTTGACCGGCTGAAATCTGTCAGCCGGGGTTTTGCTTCGCTGGATTATCGTTTCCTGCGTTTCCAGCATGCTGATATGGTCAAGCTTGATATCCTGATCAATGGTGAGCGTGTTGATGCCCTGTCAACGATTGTGCATCGTGACTATGCGCAAGCACGTGGCCGTGATCTGGCCGAGCGCCTGCGTGAATTGATTCCGAGACAGATGTTTGATGTAGCCTTGCAGGCGGCAATAGGTTCACATATCGTGGCGCGCAGCAACGTCAAGGCGCTGCGCAAGAACGTTACCGCCAAGTGCTATGGTGGTGATGCAACCCGTAAACGCAAGTTGCTGGAAAAACAGAAGGCAGGCAAGAAGCGTATGAAACAGCTTGGCTCGGTTGAGGTGCCACAGGAAGCATTCATGGCAGTGCTGAAAGTGGGAAAATAAAGGAAATAATTCATGGATTTTGATTTTGCATTGTTCCTGGTCATTGCGACTGTAGTGAGTGGCCTGATCTGGCTGGTTTATGCGCTGATGTTTGCGAAGAAGCGACAGGCAGTCGAAGGCAAAGAGGCCAGGGAACCGTTACTTGTTGAATATTCGCGCTCACTGTTCCCGGTGTTTTTGATCGTGTTGTTATTGCGCTCGTTTATTGCAGAACCTTTCAAGATCCCGTCTGGCTCGATGATCCCGACACTGCTGGTCGGCGATTTTATTATTGTTAACAAGTTCAGTTACGGGGTACGCCTGCCGGTACTGCATACGAAAATTATGGACATGGACAGCCCGTCGCGCGGTGATGTCGTCGTGTTCCGCTATCCGGTTGACCCGAGTACTGACTATATCAAGCGCGTGATCGGCCTGCCGGGCGACCGGGTTCGCTATGTGAACAAAATACTCTATATTAATGGAGAACCGGCCGGGCAAACGCTGCTGGGTGAATATCGTGGCGCCTGCGGTGGCCCGCTGGGGCCGCCAGCACAGCAGCGACGTGAAACGCTTGATGGTGTCGAACACGATAT
>JASFJH010000273.1:0-3289 GCA_050122215.1 Granulosicoccaceae bacterium
GCGCAGATGTCGACGATCACCGCATAGACCTTCTTGTTCGGATAATCATTACGCAGCCGGATGATCTCGTCATTGATGTAACCGGCCTGAACCGGGCTACCGCCTGGACTGTTAATACGCAGGATGATTGCCCTGGCATGCTTGTTTTCAAAGGCTTCACGCAGAGAAGTGACAATATTGTCTGCATTAGCAGACTGGTCGGCAGCAATGACACCATTAACGTCTATCAACGCAGTATGTGCAGCGCCGCGTCCCAGATCGACCTTGGCACCCGGTTTGGCAATAATTATGGCAAGAAAGCTGAACAGCCACACCAGGAACAGGGTGCGAAACAGGATATTCCAGCGTCGCGTCTTGCGCTGCTCGTTGAGCGCGGCGAAGGCAAGGCGGTTAATGATGTCCTTTTCAAAGCTTTCCGGCTGTTGATCGTTCATGGCGTCCCCGGTGTTGTCACAAGATATTGTTGATTATGGCACTCAGGCGGATGAAGACAAGCGTTTGTCATTCGTCCCGCACAACACGTTGTGCAGTTCCGTCACCGTGTTGACGCAGGTCAGGGGCTGATGGCCCAGGAGTCGTTGGCAATCATGAACGCCATAGCTCACCCCCAGCGATGCCGTACCGGCATTACTGGCCATCACCAGGTCATATTCACTGTCACCGATCATGAGCGTGCGCGCCGGTGTTGTGCCGAGTTCCTGCATGAGTTCATGCAACATTTGCGGGTGGGGCTTGGAGCTTGTTTCATCAGCGCAACGGCTGGCATGAAAATACCGGTCGTAACCGGTTTTGTCGAAAATGCGTTTGAGTCCGACCCGTGCCTTGCCGGTGGCCACGGCAAGCTGGAAATCCTGTTCGAGCAGGGCTTCGAGCATGTGTTCAACACCCTCAAACAGTTCTGAATCGCCCTTGCCCATTTCCACGAAATGGTGGCGATAGGCCCGGCACAGTCTCTGGATCATGGCCTCGTCTTCATCCGGGTAAAGTGTCTGCATGGCTTCGGTCAGCCCTAACCCGATGATATTGCGCAATGATGTCTCTGGCAGTGCCGGCGCGCCGGCATCTTCGGCAGCGACGGCCAGGCAATGCACGATTTGATCAATCGAGTTCATGAGCGTGCCGTCCCAGTCGAACACGAGCAGGTCAAATTGCTGTCGCATGTGATTCCTTTATATACAAAAGTCTTTCAGTTGCTGGTGTTAATGGGGGCATGTCTACGCACTTGCAAGCCTGTCGAGAAATACCTCGAGCTGCGGGTCCAGCGGCGCGGTGAAATCCAGCGTCTCGCCGGTTTGCGGATGCCGGATGGCCAGGTAGCGGGCGTGCAGGAACAGGCGTTTTAGCCCCAGTTCGCGCATCGCCTTGTTGAACGCCGGCTCACCGTACTTTTCATCACCGGCCAGCGGGTGGCCGGCATGTGCAGCATGCACGCGGATCTGGTGGGTGCGGCCAGTGCGCAGGTCGATGTCCATGAGCGTCGCTCCGGGATAGTACTCGATCGGGTCGAACACGCTTTCCGCCGCCTTGCCCTGCTCGTCGACCGCGACAAGGCGCTCCCCCGAACGCATGATGTTTTTCACGAGTGACTCTTTCAGCACACGCTTGCCTCCTCGCCAGTGCCCTTTTACGAGTGCCCAGTAATGTTTGCTCAGTTGACCCTCGCGGATCTGTTCATGCAGGTGACGCAGGAAGCTGCGTTTTTTCGCAATCATCAGGCAGCCCGAGGTTTCGCGGTCGAGCCGGTGCACGAGTTCGAGGTAAGGCGCGTCCGGTCGCGAGGCACGCAGGGCCTCGATCACGCCATAGCTCAGGCCACTGCCACCGTGCACCGCAATCCCGCTTGGTTTGTTCAAAACGATCAGGCCCTTGTCCTCGAACAGGATGCTCTGCTCGATGCTGTGCATGACAGCATCCGGCGCAGTCGGCGCAGCCTTTACCTCCCTGCGCACCGGAGGCACGCGTACCCGGTCGCCGGCCTTGAGGCGGTATTCGGGCTTGACCCGGCCCTTGTTCACGCGCACCTCTCCCTTGCGCACAATGCGGTAAATACGGCTTTTTGGCACCCCTTTCAGGTACGTCATGAGGAAATTGTCGATGCGTTGCCCGGCCTGATCGGCATTGATTTCGACAAATTTGACCCCATTACCCTGTATATCGGAATGCTTCGCGGTCTGCTTCATGTAGCGGATCATAACAGGCTCAGTGCCGCGGAGGATAAATTCGATTGATGCCGACAGGCGTCACTGCTACTATTACTAAGCCTTTTCGGGATCCGCGCATACAGACTAGTGATTTCAAGAGGTTAGCGGGAATACACCCCTGTGAGGCGGCGAGAACCGCGCCCACAGCGTACCTCGCTCAACGTGGCAACCGTTTGCGCCCGGTAACACGGCACGGGGCTGCTGGCCAATGGCTGGCAGATAACGAAATACACGATCCGGATCCCTGCGCGGTCACGCAGCACGGAACGGGTTAATGCAACAAGGAATGGTCACCGCTCGGCCAGGCCGGGTGGTCAGGAATTGATTAGCTGGCGCGATTGTTACGCGCTGGCACGGATAAATACAGACCGAAGAGTCAGTAGACACAATACGTCGGGGTTTATCCTGCCCTCCTGATCACCTGCACCGCATTCACTGCAACGATGTGAATGCAGCCTTGCCGGCGTGTGCAGGAATTAAACAATGAAGAGAATGTTAATCAACGCAACTCAGCAAGAAGAGTTGCGAGTTGCCCTCGTCGATGGTCAGACACTGTATGACATCGACATCGAGACGCCTGCCAAAGAGCAGAAAAAAGCCAATATCTACAAAGGCGTGATCACACGCGTCGAGCCGAGTCTCGAGGCCTGCTTTGTCAATTATGGCGCCGAACGTCATGGCTTTTTGCCACTCAAGGAAATCGACCGCAACTACTTCAGGAAAAAGCCTGAAGGTGGCGGTCGCGTCAAGATCAACGAAGTCCTTCAGGAAGGTCAGGAAGTAGTCGTCCAGGTCGACAAGGAAGAACGTGGCACCAAGGGCGCAGCCCTGACCACCTTCATCAGCCTCGCCGGCCGTTACCTCGTCCTGATGCCGAACAATCCGCGTGCCGGTGGCGTTTCGCGTCGTATCGAGGGTGAAGATCGCTCGGAAATCCGCGATGCCATGGCCGTGCTTGAGATCCCCGAAGGCATGGGCCTGATCGTGCGCACCGCCGGTGTCGGCAAGAGCCACGAAGAACTGCAGTGGGATCTTGATTACCTGCTGCAGCTGTGGTCGGCCATCGACACCGCCACCAGGGAGCGCAA
>JASFJH010000274.1:0-3283 GCA_050122215.1 Granulosicoccaceae bacterium
GGCCCATGGCGCCCCTGTCGAATTCAACGTTACCATGCACGGCGAGACCTATCACATCAAGGTCACCGGCTCCGGCCACAAGGGCAAGGAAGTCCGCCCCTTCTACTTGTCTATTGATGGCGTACCAGAAGAAATCCTGGTTGAAACTCTCGATGAAATCATGCCCGATGAATCGGCTGGCAAAGCCGGCGCGGTGAAAGGCAGTAAACGCCCGAAGGCCACTGAACCGGGGCATGTTACCACCTCGATGCCAGGCAGCATTGTCGATGTACTGGTTGCCGAGGGCGATGCTGTCAGTGCCGGCGATGCAGTGCTGATCACCGAGGCGATGAAGATGGAAACCGAAATCCAGGCACCGATTTCAGGTACAATTCGCGCCATCCATGTAAGCAAGGGTGACAGCGTCAATCCGGATGAAGTGCTGGTTGAAATCGAATAACACGCAGGAAGTAGTACCGTGACTGATAGTGCACAGCCGAAACTCGTGCTCGGCTCGACCTCCCCGTTTCGCAAGGCCGTTCTCGACAAGCTCGGCCTGCCGTTCGAGACCGATTCTCCGGAGATTGACGAAACCCCGCTTGAGGGTGAATCACCGCAACAGCTAGTCGCGCGCCTGAGTGAGGCCAAGGCCCGCGCCGTGGCCGCCCGTCACCCGCATGCACTGGTGATTGGTTCCGACCAGGTCGCCGTGATCGGTGAGGACATTCTCGGCAAGCCCGGCACACATGAAAAAGCCGTTGCGCAACTACGCAATGCCTCGGGGAAAACCGTAACCTTCTATACCGGGCTGTGCCTGCACAACAGTGACACCGGTCATAGCCAGACCGAGGTTGTGCCATTTCATGTCGTATTCCGTGAATTGTCTGATTCTCAGATCGAGAATTACCTGAAAAAAGAACAACCCTATAACTGTGCCGGGAGTTTTAAATCGGAAGCGCTGGGTATCAGTTTGTTTGAAAGACTGGACGGTGACGATCCGAATACGCTGATTGGCCTGCCCTTGATACGTCTCGTACGTATGCTGGAAAACGAAGGCCTGCGGGCAATCTAGCCAGCACTTACTCCCACTCCATCTCGCGATACACTTTCTGGATATTGCGACCGCTCAGGCTGTCAAAATTCTGCAGGTAGCTAAAGGCAGACTGATCGATCTTGCCTATATCACTGATGTCGTGCCCCTCTTCCATGAATGCGGTAACGCTGTTGCGTAGAAACGCCAGGTAATCATAGGTATCGCGTGTCGCCGTGTTCAGGTCGGTCGGATGGCCGTGTCCCGGGACAACGTGCACAGGCTTGTGTGCGGCCATCGCCTCGAACACGGTAAGCCAGCTCTTGCCATTGGAATACTCGCTCACATTCAACATGCGTTCGGTATAGACAATGTCACCGCTGAAGATAACTTTCCGAGCCGGTAGCCAGACGTAGCTGTCGCCGGGCGTATGCGCCTGTCCCTTGTGGTGTACTTCGAATGCAATACCACCGAGTGAGAAAGTGTGGGACGTATCAAACACGATATCTGCGTGTTTGGCTTTTGTCCCCTGCAATGCCGCCTCACCAGCCGTATTGGCCATGCGATTCCACTGGCTGTTGAAACGCTGCTTTTGATCGGCAACCGCATTCTTGCTGGCGATGACCTTAGCGCCGAGCCGGCTGAAATAATCATTGCCAAACCAGCGGTGATCCTGGCCACCGGTATTGATGACATACTTGACAGGTTTATCGGTAATCTTCTTCACCACCCCGTGCAATTGTTTCGCGCCGAGATAACTGCCGCCCGGGTCAACAAGTACCGCACCCTCGCTGGTCACCACGAGACCAAACGTTGCATTGTTCCCCAGGTTTTGTGGCGTGCGGTTACTCAATGGACCGACTATCGCCCATACGCTGTCTGTTACCTTGATGGACTCGAGAATATTATTGTCTGCGGCCAACAGACTGGATGAGGGAAGCAAAAAAAGCCCCACCACTGACAGTAGGCGTTTCAGACCGAAGCGACACATAGATATCGACTCACTCGATGCTTAACTGCTTCAGGCCCAGTGACATACCAAGCGTATTGGCCATCGCTACCCCGAACTGTTCTGCAAAACGGTCCAGGAAGTCTGGACGTTTGGTGTAGTCAACAATATCTTCCTCTCCGACGACTTCTCTTGCGACATAACTACTGTTACCCAGGCCATCAACAAGGCCAAGCTCCATGCTTTTCTCGCCGGTCCAGATGTAACCGCTGAACAGTCGCTCATCATCAGCCAGACGATCACCGCGGCCGTTTTTCACGACATTGATGAACTGTTCGTGAATGTTGTCGAGCAGGGTTTTCGCGTGCGCGACCTCTTCATCCTTGAGCGGTGAGAAAGGATCGAGGAAGCCCTTGTTTTTACCGGCTGTCAGGAGGCGGCGTTCAACGCCGAGCTTGTCCATGCTGCCTGTGAAGCCGAAGCCGTTCATGAGCACGCCAATCGAGCCGACCATGCTGGCCTTGTCGGCATAGATCTCGTCAGCGGCCGCAGCAACGTAATAACCACCCGAGGCACAGATGTCGACGATCACGGCATAGACCTTCTTGTTGGGATAATCATTACGCAGCCGGATGATCTCGTCATTGATGTAACCAGCCTGTACCGGGCTGCCGCCGGGACTGTTAATACGCAGGATGATTGCCCTGGCATGCTTGTTTTCAAATGCTTCACGCAAAGAAGTGACGATATTGTCGGCGTTAGCAGACTGGCCGGCAGCAATAATGCCATTCACCTCTATCAACGCCGTATGAGCCGCACCGCGCCCCAGATCGACCTTGGCACCCGGTTTGGCAATGAGTATGGCAAGAAAGCTGAACAGCCACACCAGGAACAGGGTGCGAAACAGAATACTCCAGCGTCGCGCCCTGCGTTGCTCGTTGAGTGCGGCAAAGGCAAGGCGGTTAAGGAGGTCCTTTTCAAAGTTTTCCGGCTGTTGGTCGCTCATGGTGTCCCCGGTGTTGTCGTAAGATATTGTTGATTATGTCACTCAGGCGGATGAAGACAAGCGTTTGTCAGCCGTCCCACACAACGTGTTGTGCAGTTCCGTGACCGTGTTGACACAGGTCAGAGGCTGGTGGCCCATGAGCCGCTGGCAATCATGGACACCGTAGCTCACCGCCAGCGATGCGGTACCGGCATTGCGGGCCATCACCAGGTCATATTCGCTGTCACCGATCATGAGCGTCCGCGCCGGTGTTGTGCCGAGTTCCTGCATGAGTTCATGCAACATTTGCGGGTGGGGCTTGGAGCTTGTTTCATCAGCG
>JASFJH010000275.1:0-3260 GCA_050122215.1 Granulosicoccaceae bacterium
TTCCTGAAATCCAGGAGAGCGTCTTCAAATCAGATGTACAGACAGATATCCGACTCACCTGCAAATTCGAAGAAGGTCGCTGCACCGCCGTACTCAATACCGTCGATGAACGCATCGTGAGTGAAATCGAACAGGTCTACCGTCATCTGGCAGGCGACGATTTTTACCTCCGCCTCGATGCACAGCTCGCGAAGTTCTTCTATGCTGGCCACGCCCTTCGACTTCATCTTCGCCTTCATCATCATGGTCATCATGCTTTCCATGCCCGGCAAGGCCTGGAAAAGCACCGGGAACCACTTATCCATTGCCATTGGCATGGGCATACCCGGGTTACCGAGTGAACTCACCTTCAGGTTCAAATCCTTGCGCAATAACTGCAAGCCATAGAAAGTGAAAAAGATTTGCGTCTGGTAGCCCAGCGCGGCTGCCGTTGACGCAAGAATAAACGGTGGATAGGCCCAGTCCAGTGTGCCCTTGGTCGCGATAATCGCTAACTTCTTTTCATCAGACATCCTGCTCTCCTCCCAACAACATGGTACAGGAATTCAAAGCGTTACTGGACAGACCAGCAAGGGGCTTTTTAAGTGTATTATGACCTGATCAGGCCTTCTTGATGCGGAAGACAAACTTGCCGCCTTCTTCACCGGACTCGAGCAACTCATTACCGGTCTGCTTGGCAAAGGCCTCGAAGTCTTTTACTGAACCCGGGTCAGTTGCGACAATACGCAGAACCTGGCCACCACTCATGCCAGCAAGGGTCTTTTTCGCACGCAGGATCGGCAACGGGCAGTTCAGACCGGAAGCGTCGAGTTCTTGATCGAAATCAGCCATCAGAAATTCTCCTTAGGAACTTGGGGATTAGGTATTATGACCATCCACTATTTTAACAGGATATTAGAATTAAAGGGCACACTTATATGACAAGTTCAAATCAAAGGCAACCCGGGGAACCAGTGTAAATATTTGCGGTCTGAAAAAACAGTGAGTTGGAGTCAAAAATTGAAAAGTTCAGTCAGTCATTTTCTGCGCGGGGTAGTTGCCCTGGCCGGCCTGTTGATCGCATCGGGTTTGCAGGCAGACCGCATTAGCCTGCCGGAAATGGGCGACAGCAGCGCCCGGGTACTGACACCTGCCCAGGAACACCAGATCGGCACGGAATTCCTGCGCCGCATCCGGCAGGCCTACGCCCTCGTCGATGACCCGGAAATTACCGGCTACCTGCGTAACCTCGGTGAGCGTCTGGTTAGCCACAGCGACAACCCGGCGCAGCCATTCACCTTCTTTATGATCGAGGATCAATCCATTAATGCCTTTGCGGCACCGGGTGGTTTTATTGGCGTCAACGCCGGCCTGGTCCTGGCCGCTGAATCAGAAAGCGAGCTCGCCTCGGTACTCGCCCATGAAATTGCCCACATTACCCAGCACCACCTGGCGCGTGCCTACGAGGCTGCTGAAAAACTGAATATTCCCGCGCTGGCGGGCATCATTGCCGCGATCCTGATCGGCAGCCAGAACAGCGAGGCCGGCCAGGCCACGCTTGCCGCGACACAGGCCGGCGCTCTCCAGGCGCAGCTGAACTTCACACGCTCTAACGAAAACGAGGCAGACTTCCTCGGTATCCAGACACTCGCCGACGCCGGCTACGACCCGCGTGCCATGGCGGTATTTTTCGAACGCCTGCAACAGGCATCACGCTATTACAGTCGCCCTCCGGAATTTCTCAGCACCCACCCGGTGACGGTCAACCGTATTGCCAATGCGCGGGATCGGGCTGGCGATTACCGTTACCGCCAGGTGCCTGACAGCCTGGATTTTCTGCTGATCAGAGAGAAACTGCGTATCCGTCTCACGCCGCCGGGCAAGCTGCTTGAACACTATACAAATGTCCTGAAGACCGGGCAGTACCAGAGCGAAACAGCCGCGCGCTATGGCTACGCGCTCACGCTGCTCAAGGCTGACAAGTTCCGTCAGGCACGCACCCAGATTGACTGGCTGCTGGCGCAGCACCCGGAACAAAGGCATTTTCTCCTGCTCGATGCCGACTACCTGATGGCCAGCCGGCAACATGGCGACAGCCTGGCACGCTATCAGCAGGCACTGAAGATCTACCCGGATGACTATGCCCTGACCGTGAATTACGCCACGGCCCTGCTCGAACTTGGCAAGTCACAACAAGGTATGAAGCTGCTGCATGATTACCTGCGCGACCACGCCGCCGATGCCGATCTGTACAAACTGCAGGCGCGTGCCGAAGGCGATGCCGGCCATACCGCCGAGGCCTACCTTTCAATGGCCGAATATCACTTCCTGAATGGCCAGACCAACACGGCAATCGAGCAACTTGATCGTGCCCTGCAGATTGATGACCTTGATTTTTACATGAGTTCACGTCTCGAAGCCCGCCGTCAAGAACTTCTGCAAATACGCAAACTTGAAAATTCCAGTGACTAGTCAGTATCTTAGCATTTGCTTATATACAAGCAGATCGTGAAATATCCCTTGCGATCATTTATGCATTCGGTATGCTAGGAAACTCTTATGGCCGTGGATTAGCGCAACTATTGCTCTGCTCCAGAGCCTGAAACGCTTTGAATAAAGGGCTTCAGGCTACGGGCTAACAGGCAAGACCTGTTAACAAGGGTTACGCCGAAACACGTTAATAACTACAAAGTGATCACTTGTACATTTATGTTTAGGAGGAGAACTATGCGGAAACCCGCAAAGCTCATCACTGCAAGTGCCGTTGCAATTCTGCTGGGCAGCCTTTCAATCGCCCCGCAAGTTGTAATTGCTGCAGAAAAACAACCGACTGCCGCTGAGCTCGGAAAAAAAGTCGCTGAGAACCGCAAGAAAGGCAACTGCTTTGCCTGTCATGCATACGAAGGTGTCAATCTTCCAGGTAACATCGGTCCGCCGCTGGTTGCCATGAAGGCGCGTTTCCCGGACAAGTCACGCCTGCGTGCACAGCTTCAGGATCCAGAAAGCTTCAACAAGGACACGCTGATGCCTCCCTATGGCAAGCATGAGATCCTGTCTGGTAAGGAAATTGACCAGATCGTTGAATGGCTTTACACCCTGTAAGCCTTTCCATAACAACGGTTCAACAATAACGATATAGGTGAAGAACATGATTCGCAGAACATTCCTGAAAGGGACGTTGGCGAGCGGCGGCGTTGCAGTAGCCATTGGCGCCGGTCTGCTGACCCCTTCTACCGTGCTGGCCGCCTGGCCAAAAGCCGCCTTTGAAGCCAAGGGCGTCG
>JASFJH010000276.1:0-3259 GCA_050122215.1 Granulosicoccaceae bacterium
CACCGCGCGTGTCGTGGCGCATATGCCTTATATGGAGCACGAACTGGCACGATTGCTCACCCTCATTGTCGGGCCGCCACCCGAACGCCATATCGGTAGCTATTGCAAGAACCCGTACCCCTGTCCGTTCAAGTCGTATTGTGAAGCCTCGGACACGGACTACCCGGTAGCGTACCTGCCGAATGGCTGGCGCGTGGCACAGACCCTGCTTGCGCAGGGGATCGCTGACATCCGCGACATCCCGGCCGATGCGCTGAGCAGTGAAACCCACCAGCGCGTACGACGCGTGACCATTGCCGGTGAGGCCGAACTGTTACCCGGCGCCTCCAGGCTGCTCGCGGCCTTGCCGTACCCGCGCTATTACCTGGATTTCGAATGCATCCAGTTCGCCATCCCGATCTGGCCGGGCACGCAGCCGTACGAGCAGTTGCCGTTCCAGTGGTCGTGCCATATAGAAAATGATGACGGACACCTTGCGCACGAAGCCTTTCTTGATACGAGCGGTGAGGATCCGCGGCGCGCCTTTGCCGAGACCCTGCTTGCCGCCTGTGGCGAACAGGGACCGATCATTGTTTACAACCAGGCATTCGAAAAACGGATCATCAAGGAGCTGGCCGCGTGCAACCCTGATCTGGCGCCACGCCTGCTTGCCCTGAACGAACGCGTGTTCGATCTGTTGCCGGTCGTCAAACACCATTATTACCACCCGGCGATGAAGGGCTCGTGGTCAATCAAGAATGTCCTGTCCTGCCTCGTGCCGGAACTGTCCTATAAAGACCTCGGCAGGGTGCAGGAAGGCATGATGGCGCAGGCCGTCTATCTCGAGATCATAACCAGCAAGCTCAGTGGCGACGAAACAGAGGCAAGCCGGCAAGACCTGCTGGACTACTGTGAACTGGATACGTTGGCCATGGTGAAGATCGTGGCCAAGTTCCTGCATTATTCTGAGCACTAGTTGCATCGTCGTATTTCTTTTCAGTGTCGTCGCGTTACACGAGTCACCCTGACTACAACGAGGCCAACCTGAACTGTCAGCCACAACAGCAGGTGCCAGGCACGGTATTGCCATCGGTGCTGCCCGCATTGCCACGCTAACATAATATTTTTTCGGCAATTATTCCTGACTCGTCTATAATTTAACCCGTGTGTGGGGTGGGGCAAGTGCCCCGGTCTGTTTTTTTTCAGGTCAAGCGAATAGCGGCCAGTCGTTGAACTGTGGCCGGTTGTTTTGCTGTATGAATTGCCAATAGCAAATGAAATTTCGTCTTATCGTCATTGCTTTTTTTGCTGCCGTTTTCTGGAGTTTTTCAGCAAGCTCCGGGCCGTTGGATGTCTCCGTCGAGAATCACGAACCCATCGGCAAGCATGTGTATTTTCTTCAAGAGGACGTATCGCCACTGAACCTGGACGAGGCGATCAAGGCCTACGCCGGTGAGAAGTTTACCGCTTCACAGCACGCCTTTTTGAATTTCGGCATCGGGACGAGACCGGTATGGCTCAGGTTTGAAGTCGACAATCGTGACAAGACGCCAATGCCGCGACGGCTTTCGATAGAGACTTCCTGGCTCGACATGCTGGATGTTTATTTACTGCATGACGGGAAGGTGCTGGAAGAACATCATGTTGGCGACAGGCGACGCTTTTCGGAACGCCCCGTTGAAAGCCGTTTTTTCGTCTTTGAGCATCTATTCCGGCCCGGAAAAACCACGGTGTTTATCCGTACCGAGACACCGGATCCTATGGTACTGCCGATATATCTGAGCAGTACCGAACAGGCGCACTCCAGGCAGACGCTTGCAAGTTATAGCTATGGTTTTGTGTACGGCGTAATTTTTGCGCTGTTGGCCTATAACCTCATGCTTTTCTTTAGCCTGAAAAGTCGTCGTTACCTTTATTACTCCATCTACCTGGCTTCCTTTTTGATCATGAATATCGCCTATACCGGGCATGGCTATCGTTGGCTTTGGCCTGATATGCCACGTTGGCAGTTATGGTCAAACCCGGTATTAATGATGGTGTTTTCAATCAGTGGCCTCGTGTTTGCAACACGTTTTCTGAACACCGAAACAGCCTTTCCGCGACTGCATCGTGTTGTGGTTTTTGGCTGTGTCGGGTTTGGTGCTTTTGAGATATTTGCGGTCATTACTGGCAGTCATGTGTCAGCGTTGTTGTTATCTTTTTTCTTCATATTCCTGTTTTCTGGCAGCATGGTCTTGCTGGGCGCGATATCAGTGGCTCAAGGCGATAAATCCGCCAGGTATTTTCTACTCGCGTCAATTACCCACGTAAGCACTTCGACTGTGACGGCAATGGCGGTATGGGGGCTTATCCCTTATAGCATGATTGCCTATCGTGCTGTCGAGATCGGCATGATGGTCGATGCTATCCTGCTGGCCATGGCACTCGCCCACCAGTTCAACATTGTTCAGCAAGAAAAAATACAGGCGGAGAAGCTGGCCAAGGTCGATCCATTGACGGGAATGAACAATCGGCGGGGCTTTTACGAGCTTGTCACACCGGTATGGAGTACCGGGGTTCGCAAAAAACACGATATGTCGATGATCATGCTGGATATCGACCGGTTCAAGTTGATTAACGATACGTATGGTCACGCTCAGGGCGATGATGTGTTGAGACATGTAGCGAAGGACCTGATGGAAGGTGCGCGTAAAGGCGATATCGCGGCTCGTTGGGGTGGGGAGGAGTTTATCCTTTTCATGCCCGAAACCAGCCTCGACGAGGCAATAGCTATTGCAGAAAGGTTCCGCCACAGGATTTCGAGTATCCCTCTGGACATGGAGGGTGAAATGATTTCTCTGACGGCAAGCTTTGGTGTTGCCCATGCTGAAAACGTAAGCGCCACAATAGACGACCTCGTTTCGGCTGCTGACAAACAGCTCTACATGGCAAAGAAACAGGGGCGGGATCGTGTATGTTCGGCTCATCTTTTAAGCTGACATCTCGATACCCGTAGGTGACGGCGTGATTAAACACTAACCTGTATGTGGAATTGATTACTGTATACTTTCCCTGTCCACTTTCAGATAAGGCGTCAAAGCCTGTACTCAACACAACACATTCATTACCGTGATTAGCACACACGCCTTTCGTTGCCTGCAACATCGTAATTTCCGGATCTATTATCTTGGACAACTTGTGTCCCTGAACGGCACGTGGATGCAGGCAGTGGCCCAGTCATGGTTGATTTACCGCCTGACCGGCTCCGGTTTCATGCTCGGTCTGGTCGGGACGTTAACGT
>JASFJH010000277.1:0-3249 GCA_050122215.1 Granulosicoccaceae bacterium
TTTGCTGTGCCCGGATGCTGCCTTCCTTGATGCTGTGGCCGAGAGCATGGACAGGCTGGTAAAAGACATGCCACGCGCTGACATAATCAACACCGCGATAAAAGACCGTGGCGCGCTGATCCAGGTGCGTGACATGGACGAGGCAGTCGCAGTCGCCAACCACATTGCCCCCGAGCATCTTGAACTGTCGGTCGCCGATCCCGAAGCGATGGCCGGCCAGATCCGCAATGCCGGCGCGATCTTCATGGGCCGTTACACGGCAGAGGCACTCGGTGATTACTGTGCCGGGCCTAACCATGTGCTGCCGACCTCGCGCACGGCGCGCTTCAGTTCGCCGCTCGGCGTGTATGATTTCCAGAAGCGCTCCAGCCTGATCATGTGTTCGGCGGAGGGTTCGTCGGAACTCGGCAAAGTCGCCTCGACGCTCGCGCACGGCGAAGGCCTGACCGCGCATGCGCGCTCGGCCGAGTACCGCATCAAGGATTAACACCCAACGCAGAGGCGCAGAGACGCAAAGCACGCAGAGGAATTGTAAAATGGCCCAGATCACGCAGTTTTCTTTTCTTCTCTGCGACCTTCGCGCCTTGGCGTCTTTGCGTTGGATTTTCAGCAAATAAAACACATGGCCGATAATCCTTACATAAAAAAACTCGTACGCGAGGAGATCCGCGCCCTGTCGGCCTATCATGTGCCGGCCCCGGGTAAGTGCATCAAGCTCGATGCGATGGAAAACCCGTACCAGTTACCGGCTGAACTTGTCGATGATTGGCTGGAACGCCTGCGCGCGGTTGACCTGAACCGCTACCCGGACCCGTCCGCCAGCGCCCTGAAGCGGCAACTGCGTGAAGTCATGAAAGTGCCGCCGCATGCCGAGTTGTTGCTCGGCAATGGTTCGGATGAAATCATCCAGATGATCATCATGGCGCTGGCCAAACCCGGTGCCGTCGTGCTCGCGCCGGAACCGACGTTTGTCATGTATCGCATGATCAGCCTCTTCTGTGACGTCGAGTATGTCGGTGTGCCATTACAGGAAGATTTTACGCTCGACATGGTTGCCATGCGCGAGGCGATCGCCACGCATCAACCGGCCGTGATCTTCCTGGCCTGGCCGAACAACCCGACGGGTAACCTGTTCGACGAAGACGACATCCTCGATATTATCGCCAATGCGCCGGGACTGGTCGTGGTTGATGAGGCCTATACGAGTTTTGCACAGCGCAGTTTCCTGAACCGGGTCAATGACTACGATAACCTGCTCGTCATGCGCACCGTTTCCAAATCCGGCCTGGCCGGTTTGCGACTGGGTTACCTGGCAGGTTCACCACAGTGGTGCCGGGAACTGGACAAGGTGCGTCTGCCATACAATATCAATATCCTGACCCAGGCCAGCGCGCAGTTCGCGCTGGAACACAACGACGTGCTCGAAGAACAGGCGGCCAACATTCGTGCTGCACGCGCTGAGCTGCTCGATGCCCTGAACGCGATTGATGGCATTGAGGCCTTTGACAGCGCGGCCAACTTTATTTTGTTTCGCATTGCCAACGCCGATGACGTATTCGCCAGCCTGAAAGATAAAGGCGTACTGATCAAGAACCTCAACCCTGCCGGCGGTGCACTCAAAGACTGCCTGCGCGTCACCGTCAGCACCCCGCAGGAAAACAGCGCCTTTCTTGAGGCGTTGCAGGCAAGCCTGTAATCAATACCCGGTCAGGTACGCGCCTTCGGTCGCTCACTGACAACCGCTTCAAGCTCGATGCGTTTTCCTGCACGGATCACGCCGAGTCTTATCGAGCTACCCGGCATAAAGCCGGCGATCTGGTTCAGGCTGTTGCGGGAATTGAGTACCGCCTGGTCATTGATGCTGACCAGTACATCACCCGGCAGCAGGCCGGCCTCGTCGGCAGGACCACCGCGCAGTACGCCGGCGACGAGTACGCCATGCGTATCCGGTAACTTGAAGGATTCGGCCAGTTCGGGGTTCAGGTCCTGGGCCTCGATGCCGAGCCAGCCGCGCATGACCCGGCCGTGTTCGATGATCTGTTGCATGACATCACGTGCCAGGCTGAGCGGGATGGCAAAGCCGATCCCCTGTGAACCGCCGGTTTTCGAGAAGATCGCCGTGTTGATGCCGACCAGCTGACCATGCGCATTGATCAGTGCGCCCCCCGAGTTACCCGGATTGATCGCGGCATCGGTCTGGATGAAGTCTTCAAAGGTATTGATACCAAGCTGGTTACGACCGGTGGCGCTGACGATGCCAAGCGTGACGGTCTGACCAACGCCGAACGGGTTGCCAATCGCGAGCACCACGTCACCGACCCGCATCGCGGTCGAGTCACCGAAGGTGATCGCCGGTAAGCTTTCATAGTTGATCTTCAGTACGGCCAGGTCGGTATCCGGATCGGTGCCGATGATTTCGGCCCGGGGCGTGTCACCGTTGGCCAGTGCAACACGGATCTCATCCGCGCCGCGAATCACATGGTTGTTGGTGACGATGTAGCCATCCGCACTCAGGATCACGCCGGAGCCGAGACTGGTTTCCAGGCGCTGGCGCGGCTCACCGAGTTGCTCACCGAAGAAGCGCTGGAAAAACGGGTCATCAAACAACGGGTTACGCCGCTCGGTAACGAGCTTGGCGGTATAGATGTTGACGACCGATGGCGCGGCGCGTTGCACCGCATCGGCATAGGAGACTGGCCCGCTTGCCGGTGCACCATTTGACAATGGCGCCTGTTGCTCGTGGAACTCGACCACGGGCGCCGGTGATTCGAGCAGGTCCGGCTTGAGGAACACGATCACTATAAAGGCCGCCAGGCCGACACTGATGGCCTGTAGCAGGAAGACGATGGATTTGCGTAGTTGCATGGGATGCTACCCTAGCATGAGTTTGGTTTGTCGTCAGCAACCGGCGTACCCGGTTGGGGTTATACTGTGTCGCAGTGCAAAAAAGAGATTCTGAATATGGCCGAGATTACCGAGATAGTCCGTTACTGTGACACGCTGCTCGAGAGCGGACGCTTCCGCGATTATTGCCCGAACGGCCTGCAGGTTGAAGGCTGGGGAGAAGTGCTGCGTATCGTATCCGGTGTCACCGCGAGCCGCGCCCTGATTGAGCAGGCCATTGCGCAGGAGGCCAACATGTTGCTCGTGCATCATGGTTATTTCTGGAAGGGCGAGGACGCACGCATTGTCGGTATGAAGCGCGGCCGGATCAGTATGCTGCTCGAACACGGTATTAACCTGGTGGCC
>JASFJH010000278.1:0-3224 GCA_050122215.1 Granulosicoccaceae bacterium
GGCAACAGATCAACAACACCTTTGACAAGGTTTATCAGTGTATTGTGGCTAATGGTACCTGTTGATGTAAGGACTGCTGGTAACCCACGCCCTCTCACTTCCTGGTTACGAGAGGACGTGGCCTGCCGGGGATTGAAGGGTAAAAGGATTGCCATGAGCGAGGGAAATAGCGGTCGTGGTGGGTTCCAGGCATGATCTGGATCAAGGCAAGAATTATCAATTACATTAGTATAGGTTCTGATAGAATTATTTAAGAGTCGTTGGCAAGTGATTCAATAAGCGTAAAGCGGATATATTTGCCATCACCTTCGTCGTTAAAGGGTTATAGAGTAGGGGGCTTGATTGACACTTTCTCAACCATATCTCGCATTGCTCGTCGTGCTGCTCCTGCCCGCGATGCTCTTCGACATTCGGCAGCACCGGATCCCCAATTGGTTAACCTTGCCGGCCTGGGTAATTGGCATCGGTCTGCATGCCATACTTGGCGGCTGGGACGGTTTCCTCGATGCTGGTGCAGGGTGGTTGGTGCTGTTCGGCCTGATGTTTCCTTTTTTCGTGTTGGGCTGGATGGGCGCCGGTGATGTCAAACTCATGGCGGGGGTCGGTGCCATAGTGGGCTGGGGGCTGGCATTCCAGGTTGCATTCGGCATTGTAGTCACGGGCTTGCTCATGAGCATGTTGGTACTCGCGAGAAAACGGCTGCTGGGTAGTGCCACGACGCGGTTCTGGCATATGTTCGGTATCAGCGTGGCGGCAAGGAGCCCGACATTGATCGAGACACCCGCAGCGGAAGCGCGACTGATCCTGCCTTACGCGATACCTATCGGGGTTGGCACGTTTCTTTCCTTGCTGGTTATGCATTACTTCTTTTAAATAGTGAATGTGATTCTCAGGCCGTTATAGCGAATGACAATAATGATGCAAAAATCTTCAAATGCGCCGGAAAAACGGCAAAAGGTAAGCCAGGCGGAGCTGTTTGCCAAGTTTCGCCATAAAAAGATCGATTTATATGGGCAAGCTGCTCATGAGGTAGACTTTCCAACCCGCCCCCAGTCCCTGGAAGAGTTGGATATCAGCTTTGCATTGATTGTTAAGCTGTTTCTGAAACATCTGCTGGTCGGTGGCTCGATGCGCAATGATGAGCTTGCTGGCAAGATGGCAATTCCCGTGTCCCTGCTCGAAGAGCCCACCCGGTTTTTACGTAACGAAGCCCTGATCGAGGGCCGGGGGAAAGGTGCGGCGGGCGTAAGCGGTATTATGGAACTGTCATTGACGGATCGCGGCAGGGAACATGCCCGCAATTACCAGGAAGAGAGTACATACAGCGGCCCGGTGCCGGTGACGATTCAGCAGTACCGTGAACAAATCAGGAAACAGACGGTACGTGACCAGATCGCCAGCCGCGAGGAAGTAGATGGTGTATTTGCCAATATCGTCGTCAAAAAAGAAACGCTGACGCAAATTGGCGCGGCCTTCAATAGCGGCGGCTCCCTGTTCATGTATGGTCCGGCGGGCACGGGTAAAACATTTCTCGCCAACCACATGCTCAGACTATTGCAGGGCGATATCGCCATACCCCATGCAGTCGTGGTAGAGGGACAGATCATCCGCGTGTTTGATCCCGTGAATCACACTGCCGTGGGCGAAGACGAAACAACCCAAGCGGTGAGCCAGCAAGAATTACGCAAGCCCAATAAGCAGACAATGGATGCACGCTGGGTACGGTGCAAGCGCCCGGTAATTATTGCCGGAAGTGAACTCACACTGGACATGGTGGACCTGAAATACACCCCCGCGATTGGTTTTTACGAAGCACCGCTACAAATGAAGGCAAACGGCGGCATCTTCCTGATTGATGATCTGGGCCGGCAGATAGTGCAACCCAAGACCCTGTTGAACCGCTGGATCGTTCCACTCGAGAACGAAGTGGATTATCTGGGCCTGCATACCGGCACCAAGTTCCAGATCCCGTTTGACATTATCCCGATTTTCGCCACAAACCTGAGCCCCGAGAAACTGGCAGACGAGGCCTTTCTCCGCCGTCTCGGCTACAAGATCCATGTTGATTACTTGAGCGAGCAGGAATTTCACACTGTCTTCGAACAGTATTGCATGGCCAATGATCTGGACTATGACGCCGGGTTAGTAGATTACCTGATTAACGAACATTACAAACCGGCCAATCGGTCCCTGGCGGCGTGTCAGCCAAGGGACCTGATTAACAAGGTCATCGATTTTTCACTTTTTGATGGGAACAAGCCGAAGCTGACGAAGGAATTGCTGGCACAGGCGTGGCAAACATATTTTGTATCCGAGTGATAGCGGAACATTGATAGTTTTTTACCGAGGAGGGTGATGTTATGCAAATGAGGGCGCTGATAATGTTGGCGATCGCGCTGATTATGGGGGGGGTTGCCGTCTACCTGGTTAACACCCTCATAACGCGAGAAAAAGAGGTGGGTGCGGAAACTCAGCCAGTGGGGATCAGGCCTGTAGTAGTTGCTGCGACCGATCTGGATGTGGGCACCAGGCTCGACAAGGTGATGATAAAACCGGTTGACTGGCCGGAGGCAAGCATGCCGGATGGGCATTTTTCCGAGGTCGATAAAGTGATTGGCGAAAAGCCGGAAGAGGCGCCGGTTGTGCTCAAGGAGATCCGCAAGGGCGAACCTGTGCTGAAATACAAGCTTTCGGAATATGCGGCGCGCGGTGGACTCACCCCGAAAATCCCGGTTGAAAAACGCGCTATTACGATTGCCGTCAATGAAGTCAAGGGTGTGGCCGGCTTTGTCCTCCCTGGTGACCGCGTGGATGTCATGCTTACAAGTAGTGTGGGCAGGGCAGACAATCAGCCGGTTACCCGTACCTTGTTGCAGAACGTAACTGTTTTGGGCGTGGATCAAATCGCTTCCGAAAAAGAAGATGAGCCGCAGATAGTTAATGCGGTTACCCTGCTGGTTACACCTGATGAAGGCAAAAAACTGACGCTTGCCCAGACTGTCGGCTCCCTGAACCTGATGCTCAGGAACGAAGGTGACGTCTCTATTGCGAGTGATGAACTCATTACCCTCTCGTCATTGCGGTCCTATGCGCGAAGACCTGTGACAAAGACGACTAGAAAAGTTACACGCAGGCCTGCACCCTCGGGTACCACGGTACAGATCATTCGTGGCCTGGATAGTAAAAATGAGAGGGTCAAGAACGTCTCGACACCTGTGGTCTCT
>JASFJH010000279.1:0-3214 GCA_050122215.1 Granulosicoccaceae bacterium
TTTTATTCCGTGGCCATCACCAAAGGCAAGCAACAGGCCGATACCGGTACCAAGATGATCCATATGGGCAAAAACACGCGCAGCACCATCGTGTCCAAAGGCATTTCGGCGGGTGAAGGCCAGAACACCTATCGGGGCCTGGTGCGCATGACACCGCGCGCGGAAAACGCCCGCAACCATACCCAGTGTGACTCGTTATTGCTGGGCGATCGCTGCGGTGCGCATACCTTTCCTTATATGGTCGTGCGCAACCCCACCGCACGGGTCGAACACGAGGCCACGACGTCCAAGATCAGTGAAGACCAGTTGTTTTATTGCCAGCAACGCGGTCTGTCGGAAGAGGACGCCGTTTCCATGATCGTCAACGGCTTCTGCAAGGAAGTCTTCAATGAGTTACCCATGGAATTTGCGGTAGAGGCACAAAAACTTCTTAACGTCACCCTCGAAGGTGCAGTGGGCTAAGTAACGGAGGAATACCATGCTGTCGATTAAAAATCTCAAGGCCACTGTCGATGACAAGCCGATCCTGAATGGCCTGAATCTGGAAGTCAAAGCCGGGGAAGTCCATGCCATCATGGGGCCGAACGGTTCCGGCAAAAGCACCCTGGCGCACATCCTTGCCGGGCGCAACGGCTATGAAGTGACCGGCGGTGAGGTAATTTACCAAGGTAACAATCTGCTGGAGTTGGAGACCGAAGAGCGCGCCCATCACGGTGTCTTCCTGGCAATGCAATATCCGGTCGAATTGCCCGGCGTGAATAACATGACCTTCCTGCGCGAATCACTCAATGCCATTCGCCGTGCTCGGGGTGAAACCGTGATCGATGCGGTGAATTTCATCAAGCTGGTACGCGAAAAAGCCAAACTCGTGCACCTTGATGAAAAGTTGTTGAAGCGTAATGTGAATGCCGGCTTCTCCGGTGGGGAAAAGAAGCGGAATGAGATTCTGCAAATGGCCTTGCTTGAACCGAGTTTGGCGGTTCTTGATGAAACCGACTCGGGATTGGACATCGATGCCCTGCGCATCGTGGCCGAGGGCATCAATGCCCTGCGCAGCCCGGAACGCGCCATCATTCTGGTAACCCATTATCAACGTTTACTCGATTACGTCGAGCCGGATCACATTCACGTGCTGGCCAAAGGACAGATCGTCCGTTCCGGCGACAAGCAGCTGGCACACCTGCTTGAAGAGAAAGGCTATAGCTGGATCGAACAGGAGGCGGCAGCATGAAAACCGCAACTGATTCACGTCAATGGTTTACCCACTTGTTGCAACAAGGTGATAGCAGCGCGGCAGCTGAAGCTCATGCCTGGTTGAATCAGGCGCGGGAGCATGCCAGCTCGGCGCTCCACACGCTGCCCCTGCCCGACAAGAAACAGGAAGCCTGGCGCTATACCTCGATAGAAGGTTTGCTGGAGCATGAATTCGAACCGGTCAGTACTGATTTTGATGCGTTGCAAATCGAGGATATCGACAACTGGCTGCTGCCCGACACCGATGCCTATCGGCTGGTCTTTGCCAATGGCCGCTGTGTGCCGGGCCTGTGCAATTTTGATCAACTGCCCGAGGGTGTCACCATCGGCAGCTTGCGCTATGCCCTGAGCCATGATCCGAAATCGCTTGCGATCTGGTTCGGTCAGACCGCCAATCATAACGAACATATTTTCACTGCGCTGAATACCGCGCTCATCAATGATGGCGTGTTTATTCATCTGCAGCGTAATGTGATGCTGGATCGGCCTATTGAGATAGTGCATCTGAACCTTGGCCTGGACAAACCGCAACTCATTCAACCGCGCAATCTGCTGGTACTGGAGAGCGGTGCCAATGCGCAACTCATCGAACGCTATGAGAGTAGCGGCGAGTCGGTTTATTTCTACAATGCCGTCACTGAAATTCTGCTGGAGGAAAATGCCGTCCTGACCCATTATCGGCTGCAACAGGAAAGCCCCCGGGCCTATCACCTGCACCAGAGCTTCCTGGCACAGGCAGCACACAGCCAGTACCGCAGCACCTATCTGGCACTGGGCGGCAAGTGGGCCCGCCATGATCTGGATGCGCGTTTTCAGGCCCAAGGAGCGGAGTGTGATACCAGTGGCCTGTACCTGGTGGGTGACAAACAGTTAAGTGATCAACATCTGGACATACAACACAATCTCCCGCACAACGCCAGTCGCCACACCTATAAGGGCATTCTGTATGGCAACGGTCGAGCAGTATTCGATGGCCGCATCCTGGTGGAGAAGGATGCGCAACAGACCGACGCCCACCTCTCCAACAAAAATCTGTTGTTGACTCGCAATGCCGAAGTCGACACCAAGCCGCAACTGGAGATCTATGCCGATGACGTGAAGTGTTCCCACGGCACTACCGTCGGCCAACTCGAACCGGAACAGTTGTTTTATTTGCGCAGCCGCGGCATCGATACCGCGACAGCAATGAAAATGCTGTGCCTGGGTTTTGCCGGTGAGATCCTCGACGGCATCGAACTGGCACCGCTGCGTGAATATGCCGAGCAACAAATCCAGACGCTGCTGGCAAAAGCCACTGACAATATGGGTGAACTCTAGGATGTCGAGTCAACACGTACAGTTCGGCATGCCCCAGGCTCCGGCCTGTGAGCCGGTGGAAATTCCGGCGGATGCATCGCTTAAGGACAAGGTCATTGCCGCTTTGCGTAATGTGTATGATCCGGAGATCCCCTTGAATCTCTACGATCTCGGTCTGATCTATGACATCGACATCGATGCGCACAATGCGGTCAGCATTAACATGACCCTGACCACACCGCATTGCCCGGTGGCCGAATCCATGCCCGGCCAGGTGGAATGCGCGGTACGAGAAATCGATGAAGTCAGTAATGTTGCCGTCAAGCTGGTGTGGGATCCACCCTGGAACAAGGATCGCATGAGTGACGAGGCCAAACTGACCTTGGGTTTATTGTAATTTTAAAGGAGTACAACATGAGCGTGTCATTAACCGAAACCGCAGCACAACGGGTTGAAACCATGCTGGCCAAACGTGGCCAAGGTGTCGGCCTGCGTGTGGGAACGCGCAAAGCAGGCTGCAGTGGTTTTTTGTATGAAGTGGATTATGCCGACGAAATCAAGGATGACGATCTCGTGTTTGAAAGCCATGGCGTAAAAGTCATTGTCGACCAACAATCCTTACCCTACATCGATGGAACCCAACTGGATTACGTCAAAACCAATG
>JASFJH010000280.1:0-3210 GCA_050122215.1 Granulosicoccaceae bacterium
CGCGGCCAAGGTTCTGGTGTGCCATCTCACGACCACGGAAACGCAGTGTTACCTTGGTCTTGTCCCCTTGTTCAAGGAAACGTTTCAGGTTGCGAAGCTTGACCTGATAGTCTCCCTCTTCCGTCCCGGGACGGAATTTCACTTCCTTGATCTGAATCTGTTTCTGCTTTTTCCTGGCAGCCTGGGTCTTTTTGCTCTGCTCGAACTTGAACTTGCCGTAATCCATGATACGGCAAACTGGTGGCTCGGCATTGGGCACGATTTCAACAAGATCGAGACCTGCGTCACCAGCTTGTTGTAATGCCTCTGCAATCGGTACGACACCGACCTGTTCGCCATCCGCGCCAATCAGGCGCACTTCTCGCGCCGTAATGTCATCGTTCAGGCGCGTCTTCTTGTCTATAGCGATACCTCAGTCCTCCAAAGCAGTACGGCCGCGGCGCGCGTTCTCATTGCTGAGAAGTTCGGCAAAGTCCTCCAGGCGCATCGTGCCCAGGTCTTCACCGCTACGCGTGCGCACGGCCACAGAATGTTGTTCCACTTCACGGTCACCGATCACCAGCAGGTACGGGACACGTTGTAATGTGTGCTCGCGGATTTTAAAGCCGATCTTCTCGTTTCTCAAGTCTGAAATGACCCTGAGGCCCTGTTTTTTCAGGAAATCTTCGGCTTCCTGGCAAAACCCCTGCTGTTTGTCCGTGATATTCAGGATGACCGCCTGAATTGGCGCCAGCCAGACCGGGAAGGCGCCGGCATGATGCTCGATCAGGATACCGATAAAACGCTCCAGTGAACCGAGGATCGCGCGGTGCAGCATGACCGGGGTCTGCTTGCTGCCGTCCTCGGCCACATACTCGGCGCCGAGACGGCCCGGCATGGAGAAATCGACCTGGATCGTGCCGCACTGCCAGACCCGATGCAGGCAATCACGCAGCGAGAACTCGATTTTCGGGCCGTAAAAGGCACCCTCGCCCGGCTGCAGCGCCCACGCCAGGCCCTTGGTATTCAGGGCCTCCTCGAGCGCCTTTTCCGCCTTGTCCCAGACCTCGTCGGAGCCGACGCGTTGCTCGGGGCGCGTGGAAAGCTTGATGATGATGTCAGTAAAACCGAAATCCGCATACACCTCGAACAACAGGTCAATAAAGGCGCTGACCTCGTCCTGCAGCTGCTCCTCGGTACAGAAGATGTGCGCATCATCCTGGGTAAAGTTACGCAGGCGCATCAGGCCATGCAGCGTGCCGGACGGCTCGTTGCGGTGGCAGGAACCGAATTCGGCCATGCGCAGCGGCAGGTCGCGGTAGCTTTTCAGGCCCTGGTTGAAGATCTGGATGTGGCACGGGCAGTTCATCGGCTTGACCGCGTAATCGCGGTTTTCGGCATGTGTCGTGAACATCATGTCATGGAACTTGTCCCAGTGGCCGGATTTCTCCCACAGGCTGCGGTCCACCACCTGCGGTGTGTGCACTTCCTCGTAGTCGTGCTGGCGCAACACCTCGCGCACGTACTCGACCACCTGCTGGTAGACGGTCCAGCCGTTGTTGTGCCAGAAGATCATGCCCGGCGCCTCTTCCTGGGTATGGAACAGGTCGAGCTGGCGGGCCAGTTTACGGTGATCGCGCTTCTCGGCTTCCTCGATACGGTGCAGGTAGGCCTTGAGCTGTTTCTTGTCCGGCCAGGCCGTGCCGTAGATACGCTGCAGCATCTCGTTGTTCGAGTCACCGCGCCAGTAGGCACCGGCCAGCTTGGTCAGCTTGGTGGCCTTGAGCTTGCCCGTCGAGGGCACGTGCGGGCCGCGGCACAGGTCGATGAAATCGCCCTGCTGGTACAGCGACAGTTCCTCGTTGGCCGGGATCGCCTCGATGATCTGCGCCTTGTATTCCTCGCCCATATCACGAAAGAACTTCGTTGCCTCGTCGCGCGACATGACGCTGCGCGAGACCGGAAAGTCCTGTTTTGCCAGTTCGGCCATTTTCTTCTCGATGGCCTCGAGATCCTCGGGCGTGAACGGCCGTTCGTAGGCAAAATCGTAGTAGAAGCCGTCCTCGATGACCGGGCCAATCGTCACCTGGGCCTCGGGAAACAGTTCCTTGACGGCCTGTGCAAGCAGATGCGCGCTGGAATGGCGGATGATCTCCAGGCCCTCCTCGTCGCGGTCAGTGATGATTGCCAGTTCGGCGTCGTTATCGATGAGGTAAGACGTGTCGCGCATTATGCCGTCGACCCGACCGGCAAGCGCGGCCTTGGCCAGGCCGGCACCGATATCGGCGGCGACCTCGGCGATGGTGACAGGCTCGGAAAATTCACGACGGCTGCCGTCCGGCAGGGTAATTGCTGGCATGGTTGTCCCCTTTTCTCTCAGTGGCGACCGCTACGAGTGGCCGCTTGTTCACATATACCGATGGCCGCCACGAATGGCCATCAGCCAGTCTGTGCGACCCTTACCGGGGGCCTGCACAGGGTTCAAAAATAATGGCGGCCACAGGGACCGCCATTTTGCAGGATATGGTAGGCGCGATTGGAGTCGAACCAACGACCTCCACCATGTCAAGGTGGCGCTCTAACCAACTGAGCTACGCGCCTGCAGGGGCGCATAAGATACGGAAATCGGGGGAAATATACAAGTGGTACCCGCAAACCGCTGGTCGTCGTTCCTCGCCCTCCTGGCAAGGACCCGGTTAGACTCTCCCGGGATTACCTGAACAGGCCCAGCCAGCGCTTCTTGATGCCGAACTCCTTGCGGAATTCAGGATCATCCGGCAGGTATTTCTGTAACTTGTTGGCGAGGCCAGTCAGGTGCTTCGCATAATGCCGCGCCCGCATTTTCGAGGTTTTATAAATGGGTTGGCGAACCTGCATCATACTGGCTGTCCTGACTGCGTCTTTTGTATTATTGAACTCAAGACAGGCAGCATCCCAGGGCAGCCCGATAAAGTCTATGATACGGCGAGTCTCACCTTCCTGGTCATCGATAACGTTTTCATACTCGACATCCAGCATTGCCTTTTCGGGAAGCATCTTTTTCCAGTAGTCCATAACATCACGGTAAAACAAATATCGGTTTGCAATATTGTCGAGATCGAAACTCCATGGCACCTGATCCTGGGCGAAGTTCTGTAAATAGCACGACAGGCATGTGTCAAGTGGGTTCCTGATAGCATGAATAATTTTTGCGTCAGGGAACATCATATGGATAAGCCCTAGCAGGAGATA
>JASFJH010000281.1:0-3206 GCA_050122215.1 Granulosicoccaceae bacterium
CGCCGCACCGCGCTATGCGGATCCGGATTTGCATCGGCCGCAACACCCGGGGGAAATCAGCGCGGACAGCCTGCAACAGGTGCGGCAACTGCTGGCCGTCAATGAACTCACTGCGCAGCAACTCGCATACTGGTTTGGTGGCTACGCCACCGGCAATGTACCGGAAGACACGCACTACTTCGATAATGCACCGCGTGATGAGCAGAGTTTTATTGCCTTCTGGCAACAACATGGCGAGCTGTTGCGCAACCCCCTGTCACGCTATGCCTTCAGCACTGCGAACGATACGTTAATATTGTGTATCAACGGTCAATGCGAAAGCCACGCCACGCAGCGGCACGCCGCAATTACTACACTGTGCGATCAGCATGCCATCCACTACGAACAGGTCGCGCCACAGCTCGGCGATCCACAACTACGGCGCTGCTGGTATGAATGGTACTGCGCCGGACATCTCGGCCTGGCAGACGATGACTGATTACCTCGTGCGGCCCGCTGACTGGCTGACAGACAACGCCGCGCTGCGCGATCTTCGCACACGTGTGTTCATCAACGAACAACACGTTCCCGAAGCACTTGAATGGGATGGTGAAGACGGGACTGCCCGGCACTGGCTGGCGGAAGATGCCTCGCATCATGCGCTCGGCACGATACGCCTGCTGGCCAATGGTCACATCGGCCGCATGGCGGTCCTGCCGGAATACCGTGGCCAGGGCATTGGCAGCGCCCTGCTCCGCGCCGCACTGGATGCGGCGCGCACACAGGGGCTGGACAAGGTGTTCCTGCACGCCCAGACCAGCGCCATTGATTTTTACAGCCAGCACGGCTTCCAGGTATGCAGTGAAGAATTTGAGGATGCCGGGATCCCGCACCGCAGCATGCAGCGCTCTGCTCGCTAACTTGACCCGGACAGGATCATTCACTGTAATCAGGGATTATGGAGAAACAACAACTCATCGAACGATTCAAAGACCAGCGTCTGGGTGAAACGACCGAGCGTCTTGCGCTGAACAGCCGTGATGAAAACCGCATCGTCACGGTGCAGATGCTGGAACAGGCCCGCCGCAGCATCAATATCACCAGCCGCAGTCTTGACCCCGCAATCTATGACCATAAAGATTTTCTCGACGCAGCACGGCAATTTGCCCTGAGCAGCCCCGGCGTCAGGATGCGTATTCTTGTCAACGACGCAGAACCCGTGATCAAACAGGGGCACCGTCTGCTGGAACTCGCCAGGAAGCTGACCAGCTTTATCGAGATCCGCGTACAGGGCAAGACCTTCCATGAATACAATGAGGCATGGTTGCTTGTCGATGAAACCGGTTATGTGCATCGCCGTCTCGCCGATCGCTTTGAGGCCGAAGCCGGTTTCAATGCACCACGGCAGGTGCGTGACATGAACAAACAGTTTGAGGAGATGTGGCAGGAATCCGTCACGGATCCCAACCTGAGACGTCTGCATATCTAGGCATGCCGGGACCGGTGCACACACTATGCTCAATTGCCGTGTTGGCCTGCCTGCTGCTTCCCGGGCTTGCCCGTACAGCGGAAAAACTCGAAACCTATCAGTTACAACAGCGCCAGGCCAGAGAACTCATTCCCATCATCAGGCCCATGCTGCCAGCCGGTAGCGCCATCAATGGACAGGCCTATACTCTGATCGTGCGCGGCGACGAGGCCGCCCATGCCGCCGTGCGTCAGGTATTGCAAAACCTCGATGGCAAACTGCATAACCTGCGGGTCAGTGTACGATTCACCGCGCCTGCCGTGAGCCACAGCGAATCATCGGGTGCACGGCTCAGGCTGCATGCGCGTGACGATGACGCACAGCTCCATGCCGACATCGGCAAAATCCCGCCGGGCGCCAGCGCAACGCTCATCACCCGGGGCAAGAATGGCTCGGCGCGTATCGGTAGCAAAGACACCTATCGTTCGGGCAGCGACGACAGCGACTATCATCTGCGCGTGCTTGAAGGGCGAGCGGCATTTGTGCAGACCGGCACTGTTATCCCCTACGGCACGCAAACCATTTACCCGGGCGGCACCCGGCAAAATTCGGTACAATTCCATGACGTGCGCAGCGGTTTTTACGTGCGGCCGCGCCTGAACGGAGAACAGGTGCTACTGGACATCCTGCCCCACCAGCAACAACCCGCTGGCGGTGGTCGTGTCGATACGCAACACGTGCGTACCACGGTCAGCGGAAAACTCGGGCAATGGATAGCACTTGGCGGTGTATCGATATCCCGGCAACGCGGCAGTAACCAGGCGCTTTACACCCGCACAGACACGCTGAACAAGAACACATCGATATACGTCAAGGTAGAAATCATTCAATGAGCGGTTCTTCAATCCTCGTCACCGGCGGTGCCGGCTATATTGGCAGCCATGTGGTGAAGAAACTCGTCCGGGCCGGCCACAATGTGGTTGTGCTCGATAACCTCAGCACCGGTTTTCGCCAGGCCGTCATTGATGCAGAGCTTGTTGTCGGGGATAGCGGTGACCAGCTACTGGTCAAGCAACTGCTCAGCGAGCACAGGATTACTGCCGTCATGCATTTTGCCGCGCATACCATCGTCTCGGAGTCGGTCAGCAACCCGTTGAAGTTCTATGCCAATAACACCTGCAATACACGCAACCTGCTCGAATGTTGCCGGCAACAGGGTATCAGGCATTTTATCTTTTCCTCCACGGCCGCGGTTTACGGCATCCCGGAAGACGGCCGCTGCAGTGAAGACAGTCCGACTGCGCCCATCAATCCCTATGGCAGTTCCAAACTGATGTCGGAATGGATGCTGCGCGACACCTGCCATGCCAGCAACATGCGCCATGTCACCCTGCGCTACTTTAACGTCGCCGGCTCCGATCCCGAACTGGAAATCGGCCAGTCCACTCACAATGCGACGTTGTTAATCAAGGTCGCCGCGGAAGCCGCTGTGGGCAAACGTGAACATGTGGCCATATTTGGCACCGACTACCCGACACCGGACGGCACCGGCATCCGCGATTATATTCACGTCGAAGATATTGCCGAGGCGCATATCAAGGCGCTTGCTTACCTGGAAAACGGTGGCGAATCCGCCACGCTGAACTGCGGTTACGGCCATGGATACAGCGTCAGGGAAGTACTTGATACCGTCAACCGGGTGCACGGCATGCCCATCAAGGTCATCGAGCAGGACCGCCGCGCCGGCGATCCACCCATG
>JASFJH010000282.1:0-3204 GCA_050122215.1 Granulosicoccaceae bacterium
CGGTTGAGGAAGGACTTACCTTTGATGATGTCGAGCAGACGATGCGTTTCGTTGCCAATGAGCACAACATGAAAAATGTCGGTGAACTGCCATTATCAAAACAGGTAGAGAGCATGATTGGCAAGCCCTACCGGCTGGTCAAGATCTACATGTTCTGTAACCCGCTGACGGCAACCAACATGCTGGATTACAGTGACGCGTTTTCTGCCTATCTACCATGCCGTATCACCCTGATAGAAGATAAACAGGGCAGGATGTGGCTGTATACGCTGAACATGGATTTGATGATTTATGGTGGTACCCCCTTGCCGGACGACTTGCGCGAGGAGGCTATCAAGGTCAAGGAGATTATTCTCGATATCATGCACCGCGGCGCGAAAGGCGAGTTTTAAAAAGATATTGATGATACTCTGAACCTTCGGGACGGAGGTTAGGGTTGCCCAGACGCCGAAGGCGTGGGGTACTCATAATGAACGCTGCAAGCGTTCTATGAGACAGCATGATGAAGCCCGAAGGGATTCTATGCGCGTATCAAGATTCAATCTGCATTTATCGCTCAATAAAAAAGGCCGGTCAGAGACCGGCCTTTTTTATTCGGTAAGGCGTATGCCTTATGCGCCCATGCCACGAATGCTCGTGTTCAGGCGGCTCTTGTGACGCGCTGCCTTGTTCTTGTGAATAAGGCCTTTGCCCGCCATGCGGTCGATGACCGGTACGGCCGCCTTGTAGGCTTCCTCGGCGGTGCCTTTTTCGCCGGCTTCAATTGCGCGTACGACACGCTTGATGAGGGTACGCATCATTGAGCGCTGGCCTGCATTTTGCTGGCGGTGTTTTTCCGCCTGACGGGCGCGTTTTCTCGCCTGTGCTGAATTCGCCACGGTGTTCTCCTGAAAATCCGTTCAATCTGCTTTGAGAAAGCGCGTAACTATGCGGATTTTCAACGCATTTGTCAATTCTGCCGGCTATGGGCGCGAGCCGGCCCGCGTGTTATCCTAGTGCGCTGTAAAATCAAGCAAAAACAGGCGGTTATGTTCACATCAACGGGGCGGGCAGGCGAATGAGCCGACGCCTGTTCAAATCCACGCTCACGGTAGGGGGGAATACGCTGTTATCGCGCGTGCTCGGCCTCCTGCGCGATATTGTGCTGGCCCGCATATTTGGCGCCGGGGCGGGCACCGATGCCTTCTTCGTTGCCTTCAAGATCCCGAATTTCTTCCGCCGCCTGTTTGCCGAAGGTGCCTTCGCGCAGGCCTTTGTGCCGGTGCTGAGCGAGACGAAGACCCGCGAAGACCAGCAGGCAGTCAAGGCGCTCGTCGACAACACGGCCGGCACGCTAGGCGGCGTGTTGCTGGCGCTGACGGTGCTGGCACTACTGGCGACACCGGTATTTATCATGGTCTTCGGGCTCGGTTTCTGGTTGAACAAGCCAGAACAATTTGACCTGGCCGTCGAGATGCTGCGCGTGACCTTCCCCTACCTCATGCTGATTTCCCTGACCGCGTTTGCCGGCGCGATCCTGAACAGTTACGGCAAGTTTGCTGTGCCGGCCTTTACCCCGGTGTTCCTGAACCTGTGCCTGATTGGCGCGGCGCTGTGGCTGACACCGTATTTCCCCGAGGCCGGAGTTAAGGCGCTGGCCTGGGGGGTATTGCTCGCCGGTATTGTGCAACTCGCGTTCCAGTTGCCGTTCCTGGCGCGGCTGGGCCTGTTGCCACGGCCGCGCTGGGGCTGGCATTTCGCTGGGGTGCGCAGGATCCTGCGTCTCATGTTACCGGCCGTCGTGGGCAGTTCGGCGGTGCAGATCAATCTGATCGTCGATACTGTTATCGCCTCGTTTCTCGTCACCGGTAGCGTCACCTGGCTGTATTATGCCGACCGCATGGTCGAATTCCCGCTCGGTGTGTTCGGCATCGCGCTGGCCACGGTAATCCTGCCAAAGCTGTCGCAGCAGCATGCGGCCGAAAACCCGCAGGCCTTTGCCGGCACGCTCGACTGGGCCCTGCGCCTGGTACTGGTTATCGGCTTGCCCGCGGCACTTGGCCTGGGGCTGCTCGCCGCGCCGATTATTGCCGCGCTGTTCGGTTACGAGGCCTTTGAGGCCGCGGACGTGGAGATGGCGGCGCTGGCGCTGATGGCCTATGCAATCGGTCTGCCGGCCTTCATCCTCGTCAAGATCCTCGCCAGCGCCTATTACTCGCGGCAGGACACGAAGACCCCGGTACGTATTGCGATCATCGCGATGCTGGCGAATATTTTCATGAACCTCGGCTTTGTCGTGCCGCTCGTGCAACTCGGCGTGGCCGGGCCGCATGCCGGGCTGGCACTGGCCACCGGGCTGGCAGCCTGGCTCAACGCCGGCCTGCTCTACCGCGGCCTGCGACGCAGCGGCGTGTATAGCCCGGCACCGGGCTGGGCCGGATTGTGGCTGCGGGTTGTGCCCGGGCTGGTCGGGCTGGGCGTGGTGGTTATGCTGGTGCAGCCGGCGACTGCCTGGTTCGACATGTCCTGGTCCAGTCGGGCTGGTTGGCTGGCCGGTATTGTCATGGTCGCGGCAGCGGTTTATCTGCTCTGGTTGTGGTTATCCGGTGGCTGGCGCTTATTGGGCCGTGCTACAGCCACCCGGGATACCCTATAATAACTCTCTTCTAGCAACGGTCAGGTTATGGAACTCATTCGAGGTTTGCACAATATGCGTCCCCGTCACCGGGGCTGTGTTGCCACCATCGGTAATTTTGACGGCGTGCACCTCGGTCACCAGACCGTTTTGGGGCAATTGTCGGACAAGGCTGCCGAACTGGGGTTGCCGTCCGTGGTGATCACGTTTGAGCCATATCCGCTGGAGTTTTTTGCGCCGCAGCATGCGCCGTCGCGCCTGACCCGCTTGCGTGAAAAACTCAAGGCCCTGGCCCGCTACGCGGTGGATCGTGTGCTAGTCTTGCGCTTTGATGCGAAGCTGGCCTCGATGCCGGCGATGGAATTCATCAGCAAGTTGCTCATCGATGGCCTGGATGTGCGCTACCTCGTGGTGGGCGATGACTTCCGGTTTGGCAATCACCGCCAGGGCGACTTTGAAATGCTGCACAAGGTGGGGGCGGAGCAGGGTTTCCAGGTGGTGAACCTGCATACCTTCGCAGTCGATGACATCCGGGTCAGCAGCACGCGGATTCGTGAGGCGCTCGAGGCGGGTGATTTGCATACCGCGGA
>JASFJH010000283.1:0-3203 GCA_050122215.1 Granulosicoccaceae bacterium
CGACAATACATATGCCGCTGATAATTCGCAGCACCCACCACACGAACGGATCAACAATCAGGCCGTGCAGGATCATTACGGCGGATACTATTGCTGCGAGCACGGCAAAGGTGCGGATGTGCCCGACATTCCTGATCAGGCGCGGGCAGAGATAGGCACCGATAATATAGCCGACAAAAAATGCCGACATCACGATGCCAATTACGGTAGCGGAATATCCTTCAATGCTTGCGCGCAGACCCAGCAACGTGCTCAGTAACCCGGATCCGACCAGGAGAATGCCGATAGCCAGCAATAACGAGTAGATAGAAATAACAGTGCTTAACATGTGCCAGGGTCAATGTATTCGGAATTGCATAGTCTCATCTATCAGCAGCGTATCCAATGGTTTGACGCCAGTATTGTGCAACCAGTCGGGCAATAAGAAAGTCAGATCTGCCAAAACAATAATTACCCTACCATTTACCAGTGAGAATATTTGGCGAAATACCGCATAATGGCGCCATATCAAACCTGCTGTAAGCATTGATGAAACGTAGCGTATCCGTTCTTCCCCTGGATAATTCGTTTGCCCGGCCTGCAGGAACAACACGACTGCGATCTCGCGTTCATTTATGCTCTGCTGCAATGCATGGACCGCGACAGGGTCGATTTCACAATTGCGTTTCGCCGGCTCGGCGAGTTCAGCAGCCGGGATAACCCCGACACGTCACCGCTGGGCGACCTGTTTATGGATCGCGGGGCGTTCGATGCCCGGGAAACTATCAGGCACGCCTGTTACAGGAAAACAGTGAGGACATGGCGCTGCGCACGCGCATGAACAGGGTCAACCCGAAATTCGGGCTGCGCAACTATCTCGCCGAGACGGCGATCCGCAAGGCCGAGGATGGGCGGGACTACCGCGAGATCGACACGCTCATGATGTTGCTGCGGGCACCGTTTGACGAACACCCGGGGTTCGAGTCCTACGCCGACCATCTGCCAGCCTGGGCCGGCCAGCTCGCGGTGAGCTGCTCCTCGTTAGCTGGCGTCAATCCCGCAGCCTGGATCCCGAAGCGGTCAACCGTCCAGCTACTGCCAGCGGCCACCGTGGCGTGATGATGCTGGCCGGTGCATTTCTCCACTGCCGCGACCCTGTGCTGCGGCACATCAACCATTAACAAGACCTCACCGTGGGCGAGACTATCGCGGAACTCGCGCAACGAGGTATCCGGTATGCGGATGGTGTACCACGCACCGCTGATGAAGGTGAACACCATCACGAGCACGGCCCGGTAAGTCAGCCCGTAATACAGCGCTGCAAGCAGGCCTGGCAATGCTGCCACGCCAAACAGTGCCAGCTCGCTCTCCCGGAACCACCAGGCGAGCCGGGCGCGCAGATCATGACGCTGACGTCTAAGTTGCGCCGGGCAGATCACCAAGCTCCACACCGGCCCTGGCAATCGCATGCATTTTTTGCCGCGGGATTTTTTCACGCGCAACGAGTTCGGCAACAGCTGCCTGCGCCTCTTTCTGTGACGGAAACATGAAATAGAGTCGTCTGCGCATAGTACCCCTGGATCAGTTACATGATCCGTGCCGTGATACATGTTTCCGGTCTGGGCGGACCTCACATATCGCTGAGGTAAGATTTTGCTTCCTCGCCCGGGTTGGGCAGGCCGGCGACACGCCAGGCGTTCAGACAGGAGCCGAACAAATCGTGCACCCAGAACCGGTCATGACCGGCGGCGCGACACACACTGTTCATGGCCGGTGCCACACCGTACTGCATGTAGTGATCACGCAGCGCATCGATCACCTGCCAGTGCTCTTCGGTAAGCCGTCGAATGCCATGGCGCCTGGCAATCTGCCGGGCGACCGAATCATTCCAGGCACGCGGGTTCGTGATCAGACCGTACTCATCGAAGGCGAGGCCCTGCTCGTACTGCTTTGCGTATGTCATGCTTACCTCCTTCCGGCATCAACCGGATGGACCATTCGGTAAAATCAATGACGATTGCAATTATAACCTTTTAGAGTGCAATAACTGCGCATATATCCATACAATTTGTTTGTCGCCTTGTGCTGGACGATTAATGAAATCTATCGCTTCTCGGCCTGTTTATTCCCGTCAAGGGGGCAAAATGCTCTCTACGCGGATTTGTTATCATAGTGAGCACAGATGCTTCGGCGACCTGTTAGTCATTACGGGTACGCGGCTTACTCACCGCGTTTAATACACTGGCCATATCGCTTACACTGGGACGCCTATGCCGGATAACCATACAAAAAAAATAATTTTGCTCGGCCTGCTCATCGCCGCCGGTATTACCATGCAGATGTTCGACCTGCTCGACCCACACGAGCTGATCAGCATTGGCCGCGACTACGCTGACCAGTGGTGGCTGATCATCGTGATCATTATCCTGCAGATCGTCCTGTTTACCTTCGCCCTGGCCGGTTCGATCTTCCTGTGGGTCGCCGCGACGCTCTACCCGCCGGCCACCGCGACCTTTATCCTGGTGTCAGGTGCAACGCTGGGTGGGCTGTCCGCTTACCTGTTCTCGGCCAAACTCACCGAGCAGTGGTCTGCGAGAGTGCAGAAATCGCACATCTACCGGATGTTGCACAAGCAGGATAAATTTTTCACCCTGCTCGCCATGCGCATCATGCCGGCCTTCCCCCATGCCCTCGTCAACTACAGCTCGGGCATGCTGCACATTAAATGGCGCTATTTCATCCCGGCGACCATGATCGGCATCGGCGTGAAGTCCTACGTCTATGCCGACGTGATCTACAATGCCAGCACTGCCGCCACATTCACTGAATTACTGGATTTCTCCACCTATGGCCCGCTGTTGCTCATGTCGGCATTTATCATCACCGGCTTGTTCATCAAGTACCGCATGGACAAAAAACCACGTGCGATGAAATGAGCCCAGCCAACACCGGTAACGACTTCGAAGCAGCGTATCTTGCCCTGCATCGTACAGGTGAACTGGCCGCACGTGCCGAGCAGGCCTACCGACACATGGAAGATTGTGACCTGTGCGCACGTTATTGCCATATCAATCGCTTCGAAACGACCAAGGGGGCAGTATGTCACACCGGTGAACGCGCCGTGGTGAACAGTTTCGGCGCACACCTCGGTGAAGAGGACCCCCTGCGCGGCTGGCAGGGTTCCGGGACGATTTTTTTCAGCTGGTGCAGCCTGCGCTGTGTGT
>JASFJH010000284.1:0-3202 GCA_050122215.1 Granulosicoccaceae bacterium
TATCAAGGGGGAGGGCAAGGGTGTGGGTGTAATAACTTGAAGTTACCCCTCCCCCTACCCCCTCCCGCATGGGGAGGGGCATGAATACAGTTAACCCCTTTGCGAATTCTGCACCCCTGCGCACTCTGCATTTATTTCCAGGGCATTAATCGAGTCACCTGCTACGATGACTGTTCAATGAGGGATGTCACAACGGCAAAAACTTCCTCGACACTGATGTCATCGAGCTTGTCTTTATAGATCACCTTGCGGAAATCCTTCGCCGGCTGCGGGCCGTAATGTTTCGGATCGGTCGGGCCGAACAGGCACACGAGCGGCACCTGCCTGGCGCTCGCGACATGCAACGGCCCGGTATCGCCGGTGATGAACAGGTTCAACCGCGTCATGAGTGCAGCGAGGTCCGGCACGCTGGTCTTGCCGATCAGGTCGATGACAAAGTCATCCTGCTTCGCAAATGCCCTGACGAGGTGTGCCTCGGCCGGTGTGCCGGTCAGCACGAGTTTCAGGTGCGGATAATGCGCGTGCAGGCGCCGTGCCAGTTCGACGAATCGCTCCACCGGCCAGCTCTTGCCCCGGCCATCGTCACGTTTGAACAGGCGTTTCAACAAACCGCTTTTGCGTGCAACGCGGTTGCTGCCCATGTGGCAACCAACCAGTACTGTGTTCTTGGCAACAGCGGCTAACAGGCTGTCGATATGCGCATGATTGCGCTCCGCCGGAAACAGTTCATAGCCGCCATCGAAATCCTGCGGCACGCTGTAGCCCGGCAACAATGACTGCATAAACGCGAGGGCAACCGCACTTTGATGGCCCGCACCGATGCGCGGTGAAGCGGCCTGCGGGATCGAGAAATGTTCGGCGCAGGCGCGCGTCTTGCCACTGTTGTGCAGGTCGACCAGCACATCATAGTCAGCGGCAAACGCGGCACAGTTTGCCGGGTTACGGACGCTGATGACATGGTTGATATGCAGGTTGTTTTCCAGCACCTGTGCCGCGGCCAGCGAGGGCGCGATAACATCAATCGTGGCCTGCGGCCGGTTGTGGCGCAACAGATGAATGGCCGGGGTACAGAAGATCACATCGCCGACCCGCTCCGAGACGAGCAACAGGATCCGCCGCGCCTGTTGCAGGGCATCGATGGCCGGTGCGTGCTGCGCACTCATACGGCCGGGGCATCATCCTTGGTGACGAGGATATCTTCCATGATCAGGAACTGCAGGTCGGATCCAAAAAACATGTCGAGCGCATCGCGCGGGCTGCATACCATCGGCTCACCGCGGCGGTTCAGGGAAGTGTTCAGCACGACGCCATTACCGGTACGTTTTTCCAGTTCCTGGATCAGTCTGTAATAACGCGGGTTGGTATCCGCGGTCACGATCTGGGCGCGCGCCGTACCGTCTTCGTGCACGACCTCGGGAATACGCGCCTTCCACTGCTCGGCGACATCGAAGGTAAAGGTCATGTACGGTGACGGGTGATCGGTTTGCAGGATAGCCGGCGCCACCGTGTCGAGCATGCTCGGGCAGAACGGCCGCCAGCGTTCACGGTACTTGATCTGTGCGTTGATGCGATCCGCCACGCCTTTCTCGCTCGGGTTGCCGAGGATACTGCGATTGCCCAGCGCGCGCGGCCCGAACTCCATGCGCCCCTGGAACCAGGCCAGCGGGTTTCCGGCCGCCAGGATCCCGGCGGCATGCAGCGGCGCATCGTCGAGCTGTTGCCAGACCTTGACGCGTTCATCAGCCTCACAGGCCGTGATCACCTGTTCATTCGTGTACGAAGGCCCGAGGTAGGCATGTTGCATCGGCTCGACCTTGTCGCCCATTTCGTTGGCGACAAACGACGCCGCCCCGAGCGCGGTACCGGCATCATTCGCCGCCGGTTGCACGAACAGTTCCCTGACGCCGTCCATCGCAATAATGCGCTGGTTGAGCTTGACGTTGAGCGCCACACCACCGGCATACACGACCTTGCCGGTCTCGCGGATGATGTCGCCGAGATAATGATCGATCAGGCCAAGCGCCGCATCCTCGAGCAGCTTCTGTATGCTCGCCGCGTAATCGATATACGGGTCATCGATCTCGTCACCTTCGCGTTTCGGCCCGAGCCACTCGATCAGTTTCGGGCTGAAGTAATAACTGCGGTGAGCGTCCTTGTAACGGCGCAGGCCGATGACGTTTACGAGTTGCGTATTGACACGGAAATCCTTGTTGTCGAATTTCAGCAGCGGTGAAAAATCGAAACGGTCCGGATCACCGTACGGCGCCATGCCCATGACCTTGAATTCACCATCGAGCATTTCAAAACCGAGGTACTCGGTCATCGCGCCATACAGCCCGCCGAGTGAATCCGGATCGTAGAATTCTTTAATCTTGTGGATCTTGCCGTGCTCGGCGTACCCGAACATGGTCGTGGCGTATTCGCCCTTGCCATCGATCGTGATGACGGCGGTCTTTTCCTGGAAACCGCTCAGGTGGTAAGCGCTCGAGGCGTGCGTCATGTGGTGCTCGACGGGTACGAGCCGGACATGGTCAGGGTCGATGCCGATGGCGCGCATCATGTCATGCGCAAAACGCACGTTGCGGCGGTAACGACGGTTACCATTGAACAGCGCGGTCAGGGCACGGTCCGGCGCATACCAGTGACGCATCGCGAAATGCCAGCGGGCACGGCTGAACAGGCTGATCGGTGCATACGGCATGGCGACCACATCGACCTCGGAGGGCTTGATGCCGGCCTGCGCCAGGCAAAACTGTGCCGCCTCGACCGGGAAACGGCCCTTGGCGTGCTTGTCGCGGATGAAACGTTCTTCCTCGGCGGCGGCAACGAGCTTGCCATCGATGAACAGCGCCGCCGAGGCATCATGGAACACGGCGCCGGAAATACCAAGAATAATCATTCAGTTACCAATTCAGCCGGGATGACATCATAAACCGGCGCTAATAATAAACCCTGTACGCCGTGGACGCTAATCCACGCCTTACCATTCACCGGAAATACCGTGGCGCGCGGCAAGTGCCTCGATGCCGGGCCGGAACAGCGTCATGGCGGCGGGCGCTTCCTGCCAGTTTTGCAGGAAGCGGCGCAGATCACGGGCCAGGCCCTTGCGGAACCGCGCCGCCGAGGACGGCCGCCGCAGCGCATCGAGATCGAGGATCAATGGCCCCTGTTCGGTAATCACAAAATTGGTCGCCTTGTAATC
>JASFJH010000285.1:0-3201 GCA_050122215.1 Granulosicoccaceae bacterium
TGTGGGGCAAGGAACCGATCTCTGATCCTTTCCACTACCAGGAATGGGATTACCAGATCCAGTTACACCGCCCGGACTGGGCAACTGTTTATGAGCGTCGCCAACCCAAGGGCAACCCGGAAGATAGAGAAAAAATTCTTACCGAACATAAACCGATCGCGCATCGAATTAAACAGATCATCGATCTGCTGACACCGGAAGGTGTACAGCGTGTGCGTAACATGGAAGACGGTGACGAGATCGATATCAATGCCGCGATCGATGCCATGGTCGCAATTCGCATGGGTGAGCAACCGAATCCGCGTATTACCATGCGAAATGTTATCAAGAGCCGTGACCTTTCCGTGGTTGTACTCATGGACCTCTCCGAGTCCACCAATGAAATGGTGCCCGGTTCGGACAAGACCATCCTGCAACTGACCCGTGAAGCCGCCACACTTGTCGCGACAGCAATCAATGGTATCGGTGACCCGTTTGCCCTGCATGGTTTTGCATCGGACGGCCGTCATGACGTGCAGTACTACCGCTTCAAGGACTTTAACCAGCGCTTCGATGATGATGTGAAGTCGCGCCTGGCCGGTATGCAGGGTGGCCTGTCGACGCGCATGGGAGCCGCGATGCGACACGCCGGCGCACACCTGTTACGGCAGCCGGAACACCGCAAGTTGCTGCTGCTCGTTACTGATGGCGAACCATCCGATATTGATGAGCGTGATCCGCAGCATCTGCGTCACGATACCAAGAAGGCCGTCGAGGAGTTGCACAGTCAAGGTATCCTCAGTTACTGCCTGACACTAGATGCTTATGCCGATAGTTATGTAAAACGTATATTCGGCGAGAACAATTACACGATTATTGATAACGTGCAGCGTCTGCCGGAAAAACTGCCGCAGTTGTTTGCCAGCCTCACAGCATAAGAGTTGTAACGAGAAATTCATGAACGAACAAGTCAAAGCACTACGTAACCCGTCCCTGACCGTACTGGCCAACATGATCTTCTGGAGCCGCTGGCTGCAGGCCCCCCTGTATCTTGGCCTGATCGTCGCACAGGGTGTGTACGTCTACCTGTTCATGCTCGAGTTGTATCACCTCGTACATGAGGCCAACACCTTCAGTGAGACCCAGATCATGCTGATCGTGCTCGGACTCATCGATGTCGTCATGATCGCCAACCTGCTGATCATGGTAATCATCGGTGGCTACGAGACCTTCGTCTCCCGGCTGAACCTGAAGGAACATCCGGATCAGCCGCAGTGGTTGTCGCACGTCAACGCGACGACGATGAAGATCAAGCTGTCCATGGCACTGATCGGTATCTCGTCCATTCATCTGCTCAAAACCTTCATCAATGCCGACCAGATGGCTGATGTTACGATAAAATGGCAGGTTTTAATCCACCTGACCTTCCTTGGCTCGGCGATTGCCATGGCAGTGACCGACTACATCATGAACAAGAGCATTGCCGTCGCGCACGGTACAGAGCATTAAGCGACACTCACATGTATAGCCGCCTTGATGATGTTCCCGTCTATGCTCAGCGCCCGGGCAGCATCAATGCGAATTACTACAATCATGTGCAGCTTGCGCTGAAGCGCCTCGGTGACGAGATCCGGCTGCCGATTCCGCGACTCAAGCACCTGGATCTGATCCTGCAGAAAAACGCCTGGATTGTCGTCGACCGTGTGCTTAACGATGTGCCGGTCGTGGCCTGGACGGATTTTGAAGTCGCGCACCGTGACAGCCTGCACGAACCACTACCCTGCCAGATCAAGTATTACCACGCCAATGCCGCGTTGATAATGAACCGTACCCTCGAAGCAATGGAACTCATGCTTGGCGAAGAACTGGCCGAAATGCTGCCGGAGGAATTATCGGACATCATCGAGTTCAAAAAGAAAGATGACTGACACGATAATAGACCTCATACGCCACGGCGAACCGGTCGGTGGCCGTGCCTACCGCGGCCATAATATCGATGACCCATTAAGCGAAAAGGGCTGGCAGCAGATGTGGGCGGCAGTCGGTGAGCACTGCCACTGGTCGCACATCGTCAGCTCCCCCCTGCTTCGCTGCCAGGCCTTCGCCGAGGCGCTGGCCGAGAAACATAAGCTGATGCTAAGTATTGATCAGCGCCTCAAGGAAATCGGCTTTGGCGAATGGGAAGGCAAAACCCCGGATCAAATCAAGCAGCAGCGATTGACCGAATACAATGCATTTTATGCGGACCCGGTGAACAAACGCCCACCCGGCGCCGAAGACCTTAATAGCTTTATTCACCGGGTGACCAGGGCCTATCAAGACATTGCCGACTACTATATCGGGAAACAGGTCCTCGTGGTCGCCCATGCCGGCGTTATGCGTGCCATCATAGCTCACGTACTCCACGCAGAACCGCTTGGTTTATATCGTATCAAGGTGAATAATGCCGGTATCACACGTATCCGCATCTCGGAACGAGGTGCGATGCTCGAATATCACAATCACTGTTTGAAATGATTTTCAGACAGTATTTATAAAATATAACGGGATTTAATTGTTGCCTTTTTATATCATGTCAATCCTGTTAATCCTGTTAATCCTGTCCAATGATATTGTATGACACAGTTCCCTGATTATCTTGATAAGCTGCGCAAGGACATCGAATTCGATGTCACGCTGTGCGATCAGGCCCTGCACTTCTATACGACATGGGGTCTGTTCTCGCCGCGCGAGATCGATGAGGGTAGCAAATTACTGCTCAAGTATATCGAAATTGCCGATGATGCAGACTGTTTCGACCTCGGCTGTGGTTACGGACCACTCGGCATCACGCTGGCAAAACTCGCACCAAATGGCAGGACGCTTATGGCCGACAAGGACTTTGTCGCTGTTGACTATGCGAACAGGAATATCAGGGCCAACAATATCGCCAATGCCGAGGCCATCCTGAGCAATGCCTTCGACCAGGTCGGTGATCGTAAATTCGATTGTATCGTTTCGAACATTCCCGCCAAGGTCGGCAAGGAATTGCTGCAGATTATCCTGCATGACGCGAAGGCCCACCTGAAACCCGGTGGCCAGCTTTATGTCGTGACGGTTACCGGTCTGCGCCAGTTCATGAAACGGCACATGGACGAGATCTTCGGCAATTACAGGAAACTCAAACAGGGCAGGAACTATACGGTCGCCCGTTCCATAAAAAACGCCGCCAGATAGCCAGGC
>JASFJH010000286.1:0-3197 GCA_050122215.1 Granulosicoccaceae bacterium
CGGCAGTAAATAGCCGGCTTTCCATTCGACCTGGCCATTCAGTACATCAATACTGCGTTGCTGCAGTACGCGCAAGGCCAGCCAGAAGCCGAACACCATCAGGCCGGCCTGCAGGGCAAACAGCACCTGCTCCGGGAGCAGCGGGTTCATATGCCGCATATGCAATTCATGCATGCTCAATGGCAAGGTGTCGCGGCCGAGCGGGTTAAGCAAGACAGCCGTGAAGCCCCTGCTCTCGCGCACCAGGTGATTCAGGTTATGCGCGATGTGGTAGCTAAAGGCCAACGGCAGACTGGCGAAGGCCAGCCGGGCAAACAATTGCCCGAACGGGATGCTGACCGGCAACAGGCGCTGTGTCGCGGCAATCGCCAGCGCGTACAGCAACGCCGGGATCAGCAGGATGATCACCATCCCCAGGCTGAAACTCCACAGCAGTTGCCCCGAGTCGCCAATCAACCGTGCAAACCACGACAAACCGTTCTCCCAGAACGGCATCATGGTGATGCCGTGGAATGTGGTCAGCGCCAGCAGGCCGAGCATAAACCAGGCTTCGTCCCAGTGCGGACGGGCATGCCGGATTGCCTCCACCGCCGGGCTGCGCACGCGCCAGCCGACATTGTCATGCGGACAACCCAGGACACAGGCACCACAGGAGGTGCAATAGGTACTCTGGCTCAGGCTACCCATGACCAGATGAGTCGGGCACGGCTCAACCGTCCTGGTACCGTGATAACACTCGAGTGTCTTGCAGTCCTCGCATTGCCGTGGTTCGCGTGGCCGCAACTCGACGGCTGCGAGCTGCGCATAAAAACCGACCGTGCGCCCGACCGGGCAGACATGCCTGCAAAACGCCTTGCGTTCGAACACCGCCATGTACACGGTTGCCATGACGACCATGACGAGTGATAGCAAGGCCGTGGCATAGGGATTGGTCGTGACACCGACCCCGAGTTCCAGCCAGGTCAGGCCAACAAACATCATGAGTGCCGGCCACACGTTGCGCCAGGCCTTGGGCACGCGCAGGCCCAGACTGGTCGCATTGCTGGCACGCCGCCACAGGCGACGTCGCACGAGCCAGCCGGCAATCGTGTCCCACGGGCACACCGCGCACCAGGCCGAGCCCAGAAAAAACACCGTGATCACAATGCCGGTCCACCAGACGGTCCAGGTCAGGGTCGTGGCCAGGTTACGTTCCGGGATCGGTGTACCGAACAGGCCGGCGGCAATTACGAGCAGGAACAGCGTCGCGACGATTGCCTTCAGGATGAATAACGGCCAGGGGCCGGTATTCAGCAGTCGCGCCAACCTGCCCAGCACGGGTACACGCTCAATCTGAAGCGACCATGTTCGGCTGCCCGCTGGCGGTGAGCGCAACACGACGACAAGCAGGGCCAGCAACATAAGCGCGACGGCCGGCCATAACCATGCCGCGGGCAGACCCGGGTGGGTCATGGTCATAACGTGTCGTCCTGTTTGCCGCGCTGCGCCTTGAGACGGAACTTTCTGTTTCGTTGCAGGATATTGACTGCCAGCAGCACCACGATGAGTACTGTCACCGTAATGCCGATCGGCCCGATCGGCGCCGGTGTGCCGATGCGCAACGGGAAGTCGATCGTGTAGGGCTCACCGCCAGCTTCGAATTCGGCCGTGATGATGTAATTGCCATCTTCACGAAACAGAAAGCCCTGCCGGTAGACATTGTCATCAATGTCCTGTACGCCAAGGATTTCTTCCGCACTCGAAAACCAGCTGTCATCACGCACCTTAAAGGTAACCTTGCCGACAAACGGCAGGCCATTATCAATGCGTGAGGCATACAGGTTGACCCGGCCCTGCTCGTTCGCTTTCGGGAAGGCGGGAAACGCCATGTAGGTGACATAGTAATCGCCGATCTGGGTTTCCACCTGCATGCTCGGTGGCGTATTCGAATCCTCGCCGAGACTGTACGACGGCCGACCCAACACGTGATGTGCTTCAGCCGAAAGATAGCCTGTAACCAACAAGCAAAATATACCAACCCTTAATGCATACATGAAAATTACCTCGAAACACCCAACGCAAAGACGCCAAGGCGCAGAGTACGCTGAGAAATTAATCTTTTAGCAAAATATTCTCTGCGACCTTTGCGTCTCTGCGCCTCTGCTTTGGGCTGTTTTACTCAATAACTTCTGCGTCGCGCGGCGACGCCATGTTTGGCCACGGTGCCCTCACTGCGATCCACGATCCGGATAGGCAGGCTCGGTTCGGGGCAGACCTCGACACACTGACCACACCCGACACACCCTTCTCTTACGGCGGGCTTGTAGATATTGGCAAATTCAAAACCGATCGCGTCTTCCCCGAGCGGGCAGATCACGACACAGGCACCACAGATCCCTTCATCCACCCACGGGTAACAGGCCGAGCGGTCGATCTGCGCGATACCCATGCGAATATTGCGAACCGGTGTTACAGTCAGGGCATTGGTCGGACACACCTCCATGCACTTGTTACACAGGATACAGGCCTTTTTCTCCGGGTTGATATACGGTGTGTTGACCTGGTCAGCGCCTTCACGCTGTTTGAATTCGATACAACGCGGTGGGCAGACCTCGCCGCACAGACCACAACCTATACAGGCACGAACAAAATCATCCGGGTCCGGCAAGGCGCCGGGCAACGGGATATGCCGGTGTGGTGCGGCATAGGCAGTTGGTGATAACAGACGGGACAAACCGTAAGGTGTCGCAGCTGCCAACGCCAGCACCGACATCGCGCTGACCTGCTTCAGAAAACGCCGCCGTTTCATTGTTTTTCTGCCTCACGCTGCGCGTCACGATAGGCATGACCGAGATGGCCCGGTCCCTGGTACGGTTGATCGTGTGGCCTGAGTTTGAATTCCAGCGCATCGGTCGGGCACACGGCGATACAGGCGGTACAGTTATTACATTCCTGGCCAAAACCATCCTGCAACGGATCCAGACCAAACTCGCATACGACATTGCATTTTTTGCAATCGTTACACTGTGATACAACACGCTGGATGCGCAGCAGCCGGTAGCGACCGAGCAGGGAGTACAGTGCGCCACCCGGACACAGGTAACGGCAAAAACCGCGCCGTGCCACCAGCAAGTCGAACAGGATGGTCAGGATAAAAAATACCGCGCCGACACCGAATGCCCCCTGGGCAATCGCGTAATACAACTCGCGGCCGATGA
>JASFJH010000287.1:0-3193 GCA_050122215.1 Granulosicoccaceae bacterium
ACCTGTTCGATTTCACTCACGATGCGTTCATCGACGGTATTGAGTACGGCGGTGCAGCGACCTTCTTCGAATTTGCAGGTGAGTCGGATATCTGTCTGTACATCTGATTTGAAGACGCTCTCCTGGGTTTCAGGAATAAAAAACCCCGGCCAATCGGCCGGGGTTTTTTTTGCCAGTGCGCTTGTTTGCCTAGAAGGCCCACTGCGCTTGCAGGCTAAGGATGTCTGCTTCGACCTCGTATTCGCCAATGAGATTGCCGCGCGCGAAGTTTTCATCAGGTGACAGGGGTGAACTCATGTCAAGCTGGTTGATTTTGGAGTCATCGAAGAACAGGTGGGCATAGCCCATATCTACTTTGAAGTTTTTGGACACCTTGTAATTGAAACCTGCCGCAATCCAGGTGCGGTTCGCATCGGGGATACGTGGTGTACGGCGCTGTGCATTCGGAATAGGTGTTTCATCGTAGGCAACGCCGGCACGCCAGATCCATTTGTCGCTATATTGATAGGTCAATCCCAGGGAATAGCGATAGGCGTCATCCCACTCCAGCGTATTTACCGCATCATTTGCACCGGATTCAAACTCGACACGCAGTTCATCGAGCGTGCTCCAGTTGGTCCAGGTAACATCGCCGAGCAGGGCGAGTTTCGGTGATAACTGATGATGGAAACTCAGCGACAGGCTGTCGGGCAGGGTGACATCCGCTTCGACATCACTGCCACTGACATGGTTAAGGGCTGCCTGGGCAGTGGCCGCGATTGCGGGACTGGGCGCATCATAGCGGACATCGCCCTCGAGTTTGTGTGTGATACGCGAACGGTAGGCTGCACCGATACGCGTGCTGTCATTCACATTCCACAGCGCGCCGAAATTGTAGCCAAAACTGATGTCATCCCCCCGGACATCGGCCTTGCCATCCAGGCCCTGCGGCGAGATAGAAAACAGTGAGCCGTAGTCGATTGCCTGGCTCAGGCGGGCATCGATATATTGCACATTGAGGCCGAAGCCGACGGCAAGATCCTTGTTGACGCTGTAGGCCAGCGAGGGGTTGATATTGATGGTCTTCAGATCCGAGGTCAGCGCATGGTAGCGACCGACCCAGCCAGTATTGTATTCCGTGGCCAGGCCAAACGGGGCATTGATACCAAGGCCGGCGCTCCAGCCGTTTTCCAGATCCCGCGCGTAATAGAAGATCGGCACGAAGGCCGTGGGACCGGCGTCGCCGCCGTCCTCATTGTTGACATCGAGCGGTGCACCGCCGAAGACCGGGTTGGTCGTCGAACCGCGATCCTTGAATTTCGCCGTGGGTGAGATAATCGACAGCCCTGCATCGTATTGCACACCCTTGAGATGGCGCATGCCGGCCGGGTTAAAGTAAATCGTCGAGGGATCTTCGGCCACGGCCGCTGCACCGGCGAAGGCGTTACCGACCCCGTTAACGCTGTGCTCTATGAGGGCAAAACCTGCTGCTGAGCCGGTTGAACTGTGGCCGATACCAAGCAGAATGCCCGCCGCAAGCGGGGTGAGTCGGTGTTTAGTCATGATTGTTCCCTGCATATTTTATGGATATACCAGTTTTGCACTGGTTCAGATATGTTTATTGGGGTAATTCAATCACATTACCGGGGTTAAGACTACTGCGGCGATACCCGAGAACCAGCTTAATAACCCCTTATGACAATTGGTTATGTATATCAGAACATACTGATATACATAGATAATTTGTATTTCATTAAATACTAAAAAACTATTGACAGTAACGTGCCAAGAAAAGAAACTGTGACTCGAAACATACAGGTGTGTGTTAATCACAACATCGGGATTTCTATCTGCAACCCGGTACAGTGTGGCGCCCGGTATGAATAATATAGGTGCCGCGGGTGAGGGAACAGGCGTGCAATATAAACATACCGGACAATGACACAGGTTTAGTCCGGATTTTGGGAGGAGCTCTACATGAATTTTCGTAAAAGTCTTTTGGCGCTGACGGTCGCGGCAACGCTGGCCCCGCTGTCTGCGCAAGCCACCAACGGGTATTTCTCGATCGGTTACGGTGCCAAGGCACGTGGTATTGCCGGCGCTGCGACTGCGTTGCCGCAGGATTCCATGGCGGCGGCCGTGAACCCGGCGGGTATCGCGCATGTGGGCAACAGGGCAGATGTGAATGTGAATATTTTCAGCCCGGTGCGCGAAGCACAAAGTGCATTTTCCAAGAATAACCCGAACCCCATGTTTGCCACGGGAACGAATCTCAACTCCGACAGTTCCATGAACGGTTTTATCATTCCAAGTGGTGGTTATGTCAGGGAACTCAATGACCAGATGTCTGCCGGTATCACCATTTATGCCAATGGCGGGATGAATACCTATTACGAGAACGATACAGTGATTGGCCCTGTCAACCTGTTTGGTGCACAGACCAATCTGGGTGTCGACCTGGCGCAGCTGATTTTCGCCCCGACGATTGCCTACAAGATTAACGACACACACTCTGTCGGTGCCGCGCTGCTGGTCGGTTACCAGCGCTTCAAGGCCTATGGTCTGCAGAATTTCTGCGGCCTCAAGGCAGATGGTACTTGTAACCCGATGACGGGTGTTGGTATCGGTACTGACGCCGCTAACAAAGGTCTGACCGACCAGGGCTATGATGATGCCTGGGGCGTCGGTGTCCGCATCGGCTGGCAGGGCAACATCAGTGACAAGCTGACCCTCGGTGCCGCCTATTCATCGAAGATCTACATGGATGAATTCGACAAGTACGACAAGCTGTTTGCCGAAGACGGTGACTTTGATATCCCGGCCAACTGGTCTGTCGGCCTGGCCTACAAGGCAACCCCGAAAGTGACGGTGTCAGCTGATATCCAGCACATCCAGTACAGCGATGTGAAATCAATTGCCAATGCCGGCCCGGCAATCAATGCAATGAATGTGCTTGCCGTTGATGGCATGAATATGATGGATGCAACTTACAGACTGGGTGCAGACGATGGTCTCGGTTTTGGCTGGGATGACATGACGATTCTGAAAGTCGGTGCGATTTATGAGTACAACGATAAATTCACTTATCGTTTTGGTCTGAGTCACGGTGAGCAACCGATTGATGATGATCAGTTGGCATTTAACATTCTGGCGCCGGCTGTTGTTGAAACGCACCTGACTGCGGGCTTCAGCTATCGTCCAAGTGGCAAGGATG
>JASFJH010000288.1:0-3190 GCA_050122215.1 Granulosicoccaceae bacterium
AGTGTCCAGCGGGTAATAATGGGGCCGATGAGTTCGAAGATGACGGTCGAGCCGAGCACGACCGGCAGGATTACATTCTTGATTTCCGGAAAGCGCTGACTGGCGAGCAGCGCCATGCCGATGGCGACACCCGCCTGCGGTAACAGGGCCAACCCGATCCAGTGTCGGGTTTTTGCATCAGTGCCGCTGAGCCAGCCGCCCAGTCGCGTGCCGAGGATACGTCCCGCGACCCGCAGACCGATGTAAGCCGCAGCCAGTATGCCGGCATGGGCCAGTGCCTCCATATGCAGCGCGGCGCCGGCGAGCAGAAAGAACAAAATCAGGAACGGCCACTCGATGCCCTCGATGGCGTGAAAAGGTCGGTCATGGTGCTTGGCCCGATTCACTACTACCGTCCCCAGGACCATGGCCGCGAGGATATAGGACACCTCCAGCCATACGGCGAGCCCGGCACACAGCATGACCAGGCCCAGGGCCTCTGCCTGAGTGGGCTCGCGGGGACGAATGCGGCCGGTGAGATAGGCCATGGGCAGGCCGAGCACAATGCCCAACAATACTGCGCCGCCAATCTCCCAGGCGCCGCTAGTCAGTAGCGCGAGCGCGCCGCCCTGGCCATTGAGCGCCTGGGCAATAGCGAGCAGCAGGCTGAAGACAAGCAGCCCCCAGGCATCATCGATGGCCACGATGCCTAACAGTGTGTCAGTGAATTTGCCCCTGGCCTGGTATTCGCGGACGACATCAACGCTGGCCGCGGGTGCCGTGGCAGGGGCAATGCCCGCAAGTAGCAGGGCGATTTCGACAGGAACGCCAAACAGGAGCAAAACGCCAAACACCAGCAGGCTCGTCATCATGACTTCACCGATGGACATGGCGAGCACGGCGCGTCCCAGTGCCTCGAGTCGGGCGCGGGTCATGTTATGACCAAGCAGGAAGCCAATCATGGCCAGTGCGATATCGGTAAGCACCGGGAACCATTCATTCGTGAAGGCTGGCAACCAATCGAGCACCGACGGGCCAATGACAAACCCTGATAACAGCAACAGGGTGACCCTTGGCAAAGGCGTGTGCCGGCCGGCCAGGTCGGCGAGCAGTCCAAGCAGGAACAGTCCGCCGAAGGTGATCAGGAATTGCGCGGCTGTCGTTATCTCAGTCACGCCCGCTCTCCTGCTTGACCCAGTACCAGGCATTGAGGCAGCCGAGTATCACACCGATAATGAGAAAGGTCAGCGTCCAGGACACTCGCCCCGGCCAGCGTGCATCCAGCCATAAACCCAGGGCGATGCCGAGCAGGGTGGGGATCGCCACAGACCAGCCCACCAGCCCGAACATGCCAAGCCCGAACCAGGCCGTATGCTTGTTCTGTTCACGGGCGCGTTGCTTGCGCTCGGCGCGGCGGCCAATCTCATCACTGAGCTGCTCCTTGGGGCTATCGGCCTTCGGTGGATCAACCATGGAATTTCTCCTGCAAGTCGCGGAAACCGCGCAGCGCGCCTGCTTCGAGGCGGGCCAGTGCCGTGCGCGCCTTGCGCTCATGTTCATCCAACTCAAGGAAATGTTCTTCGACCAGCGCCTGCAGATGCTTCAGATCGGTACCCCGCACGCCGTTAGGGGTAGAAACGAACACGTCCCGTCCGCATTTTACGAGTACACCTTCGTCCACGGCAGCAAAGCTTTCCTCTCCCTCTCTGGCGCAGAAACACAATACACCCGGTACCAGCGCGGCGACGAAATCAATGTGCCGGGGCAACAGACAGAATTCACCGTTCTCGGCCTCGGCTATCACCTTGACGACCTCTTCGTCCACGAGCACTTCAGTCGGCAGCAGGATCTGCAGCCGCATGCCCGGAGCAGTGTCTGTGTCATTCTCAGCCATCGCCTTGTCCTGTCGTGTCGACCTCATCGATGTAACCGATCATGTAGAAGGCTTTTTCATTCACCTCGTCGAATTCCCCCGCCAGGATGCGCTCACAGCCGTCGATGGTCTGTGCCAGGGGGACCAGTTTTCCCTGCTTGCCGGTGAATTGCCCGGTGGTGAAGAACGGCTGCGTCAAAAAGCGTTCCAGCCGGCGGGCCTTGTTGACCGTGTCGCGATCCTCGCGCGAAAGCTCCTCGATACCCAGCATGGAGATGATGTCCTTGAGATCTTCGTATTCGGCGAGCGTGCTGCGTACCGTCTGGGCCACCCGGTAATGGCGCTTGCCTACGATGGCAGGGGTGAGCATTTTCGAATCGGTCTGCAGTGGATCAATGGCGGGATACAGGCCCTGGCTGGCGCGTTTTCGCGATAGCACGATGGAGGACGACAGGTGCGCGAAGATATGTGTGGCCGAGGGATCGGTCAGATCATCGGCGGGCACATATACCGCCTGTACCGAGGTGATGCTGCCGCTGCGCGAACTGCAGATGCGCTCCTCCAGCGCGGCGAGTTCCGTTGCCAGTGTGGGTTGATAGCCTACCCGGGAGGGGATGCGTCCCATCAACCCGGAGACCTCGGTGCCGGACTGGACGAAGCGGAAGACATTGTCGATGAGCAGCAGGACGTCGCGTTTGACCACATCGCGAAAGTATTCGGCGACGGTCAGCGCCGCGTGCCCGACGCGAAAGCGGGCGCCGGGCGGTTCGTTCATCTGGCCGTAAATGAGGACCGCCTTTTGCAAGACCCCTGACTCCTGCATGGCACGATACATCTCTTCGGCCTCGCGCAGGCGTTCGCCGATACCGCAAAACAGGCTGACCCCCTCATACTGCTCCGCCATGTTATTGATGAGTTCGTTTATCAACACGGTCTTGCCCACACCGGCACCGCCGAACATGCCGGACTTGCCGCCACGCTCGAGCGGGGCGAGCAGGTCAATGGCCTTGATACCGGTTTCGAAAATCTCGGTACTGGTGGTACGGTCAGCCAATGGCAGCAGCGGGCGGTGAATAGACCAATGCTCCTGTGCCTCGACAGGGCCGGCACCGTCGATGGCTTCGCCGAACACATTGAGCATGCGTCCCAGCAGGGCCTCGCCGACGGGCATCTCCAGCGTGGTGCCCGTTGCCTGTACTGCCATGCCCCGGCCCAGTCTGCGGGTGGAGTTCAGGGCGATGCACCGTACCATCGTGGCATTAAGATGGGTCTGTACCTCGAGTACAACATGGTTATCGCGACCGGTCCGCAACTGCTGATTGCGCGGCGGCAGCGGAG
>JASFJH010000289.1:0-3178 GCA_050122215.1 Granulosicoccaceae bacterium
CGATCTCGGCGATTTCCGCGAACAGTTGCGGCAGATGCAGAGCATGGGCGGTCTGAGCAGTATGATGGACAAACTGCCCGGCGTCGGCGAGTTGCCCGAGCACGTCCGCGGCCAGGTCACGGACAAGAGTTTCGTGCACATGGCGGCGATCATTGACTCGATGACCCCGGAAGAACGCCTGCGGCCACAGCTGATCAAGGGCTCGCGCAAGCGCCGCATCGCGAACGGGGCCGGCCGCACGGTGCAGGAGGTCAACAAGTTGTTGAAACAGTTCACCCAGATGCAGAAAATGATGAAAAAATTCGGCAAGGGCGGTGGCATGAAAAAGCTTATGCGCGGTATGGGTGGCAAACTGCCGATGCCGGGCGGCTCCTCAGGCAAAATGCCTTTTTAATCAATTGATTAGCAGGAAAGACAGCGTTATACTCACGCCCGGCGCGGAAAATCCGTAAAAACACCGGCAAGCCCCTTTCATTTTGCCGCGATTTGCGTAAAATGTGCCGATTTTTCAGGGCTTGCGTGAATTCGCAGCCGGAATCCCGTTGGTCGGGAACAGAGCAGCACAGAGGAAATACCAGTACATGGTTACTATTCGTTTATCTCGTGGCGGTGCGAAGAAGCGTCCGTTCTATCATGTTGTCGTGACTGACAGCCGCAATCGTCGTGATGGCCGTTACATCGAGCGCGTGGGTTTTTACAACCCGCTGGCCAATCCTGAAAAGGAAACGGCCTTGAGCATCGATATGGAACGCATCAATCACTGGCTGGACAAGGGCGCCAAGACTTCGGACCGCGTTGCCAAGCTGATCAAGCAGGCAGCCTGAGTCATTGCTGGCGGCTGACGCCGTGGCGGATCAATACGTCATCGTTGGTCGTATCAGCGGGCTGTATGGCGTGCGTGGCTGGTGCAAGGTGTATTCCTGGACCGACCCGCGCGAAAACATACTCACGTATTCACCGTGGTACCTGAAGCGCAACGGTGAGTGGCTTGAGTATGAAGTGGCAGAAGGTCGTCGACAGGGCAAGGCTGTGATTGTGCACATTGCCGGTATCGATGACCGCGATATTGCCGCCACCTTATTGAATACACAGATTGCCGTGCGGCGTGAGCAATTGCCGCCGGCAGCTGAAGGCGAGTACTACTGGTCTGATCTGGTCGGGCTGGCAGTACGTACCATAGAAGGTGTGGAACTGGGCAAGGTTACACACCTGATGCAGACGGGCGCGAATGATGTGCTCGTGGTCAAAGGAGACCGCGAACGCCTCATCCCGTTTTTGCAACCGGACGTGATTAAACGTGTCGATCTTGATGCAGGCATTATCGAGGTTGACTGGGATCCCGAGTTCTAGGGCCGGCTGTGATGGCAGACAAGCCGACGCAGTTAAAGGTTGCAGTAGTGACATTGTTCCCTGACATGGTGCAGGGCGCGTTGAACTACAGCATCCCGGCACGGGCGCGCGAACAGGGTTATCTTGCACTGAGTGTGCATGACCCGCGCGAACATACCGAGGATCGGCATCGCACCGTCGACGACCGACCCTACGGTGGCGGTCCCGGCATGGTCATGAAGGTCGCGCCGTTACGTGCGGCGATTCGCGAGGCCAGACAAGCGGCCGGCGAGCCTTGCCATGTGGTGTATTTAAGTCCACAAGGGCGGCGTCTTGAGCAACGCGGCGTGCAGCGACTTGCAGACAAACGACGCCTCGTACTCGTGGCGGGGCGTTATGAAGGCATCGACGAACGTGTTATCGAGGCCGACATTGATGAAGAAGTGTCGATTGGTGACTACGTATTGAGCGGCGGTGAACTGGCCGCGGCCGTACTCGTCGATGCGATGGTGCGCACGGTACCCGGTGTACTCGGTGATGCGGAAAGTGCCGAACAGGATTCGTTTGCCAACGGCCTGCTCGATACACCGCATTACACACGACCTGAAGACATCGATGGTCGCCGTGTACCGCAGGTGTTGTTAAGCGGTGATCATGCCGCGATAGCACGCTGGCGAATGAAACAGGCGCTCGGGCGGACCTGGTTACGCAGACCGGATTTGCTGGAGCAGATGGAATTGAATACTGAGCAGCAACAACTGCTTGATGAATTTAAACGTGAACACAGTGGCGATGACGGGTGAGCGGTATTGCCCGCGATCAGGAGCATGACATGAGCAAGATCATTGAACAGATTGAAAACGAACAACTGAAGGCAGATGTGCCGGAGTTCGCAGCGGGTGACACGGTAATTGTCAACGTCAAGGTGAAGGAAGGTAACCGCGAACGTCTGCAGGCCTTTGAAGGTGTTGTTATCGCCAGACGTAACCGTGGCCTGAATTCATCCTTCACCGTACGCAAGATTTCACACGGTGAAGGTGTCGAGCGTGTCTTCCAGACTCACAGCCCGTCTATCGACAGCGTCAAGGTCAAGCGTCGTGGTGATGTGCGTCGTGCCAAGCTTTATTACCTGCGTGATCGCACCGGTAAGGCAGCGCGTATCAAGGAAAAGCTGTAAGCCTTGGGCTTTATGCAGGCGGCTGCAGACAGGCGGGTGGCATCATGACCCGTTTGCTGCAGCCGTTTTTCTTTGCCCGTTTCAGGGCATTTGTCTTACTGGCGAGTGTTCTTCTCGCCAGTTCTCTACAGGCTTCGGCCGCTTCGCTTGATGAATTACAACGCATCTCGGCAAGTGGTGCCGTGGACCTCGCACTGCACCTGTTCGACGAGCAGGCTCCGTCGTTAACAGACGATCCACAGGCGCGCGTCGAATGGGAACTTGCTCGCCTCGAGGTGTATGCGACGCACGGGCGCTGGCAACAGCTGCTCGATCACGTTGTCAGTCTGCCACCCGCTATGCCGGAGAGTTTTATCCTGCATGCAGATACGTACAGTGCGCGTGCCATGCTTGCGCTTGAGCGTACCGCCGAGGCGCGGGGCCTGTTGCGCAAGCTGATCTGGGGTCTGCCTGCCGATGCACCGCAGCTCAAATCATTGCGTGAACTCGTGATCCGCAGTTACCTGGCAGACAGGTCAGCACAGGCGGCCTATATCGCAATGCAGCGCTATATCCAGGATTATGGTGATACTGAAGCAAACTGGCGCTTGTTGCGGGCACGCGTACTCATGCTGGCCGGCCGGGACAAGCTTGCGGTATCGTTGTTAAAAGGGGCGCCGGAGCAAGCCGCCC
>JASFJH010000290.1:0-3168 GCA_050122215.1 Granulosicoccaceae bacterium
TGGAAGCCAAAGATATGGTAAATGGTGTGGTCCGCGTACAGGATCACCAGGGTCAGGCTTGTCGTCAGAACTGCGATGACATACACCAGCCGGCGCAACGGTGCCATTTCGCGAGGCAGGCGGCCATAAACCGCCGTTGCGAGTTTTGTCAGCAGCAGCGACGGCAGCAGGTAGATAAAGGCATAGGTCAGGAACATGGCCGTCACAAACAGGCCGCTGCGCAGGCCACTGGTCGTCACATATTGCAGGTTCATCGCCAGCACGGCCAGCACGACGAAATAGGTCGCAAAAAAGTAATGGTTCAAAAACCGGGAAAGCCTCGCGGGTAGCATTGCTGAGTATGTCCTGTGTGACGGCAAACCAGGCGGAAGTATAAATGCCGTAACTTAAGTGAAACTTAAGACGGGTCCGGGAAAACGGGGGCACAACAGGTATAAGGAGCACATTGAGCGGGAGATAGAAAAGGGGATAAAACAGGTGCTTATGTACAAGTCCCGAACGATGCCCCGGCCAGCGGCATCCCTGATGTCGTCATTGCCCCGGCAAGCCCGGGCAGGTCATTCTTGCAGGTTTTCCAGCTCGGCAATCACCGCGCTCAGGCGTTCGAGGCGTTCCAGAGGATCGTCCAGTTGCAGGAAATACTGTTTTTGCACGAGCGAGATCGGTAACAACTCGGCGAGACGGTTACTGACCCAGGTGGCATCGTCATAGTGTTTCGGCAAGGTCGTGTAGGGATGTCCCAGTTCCCCGAGCATGTCGCGCACGAGTTCGGCAAAACTCATGTAGCGGCCGGGCAATTCGAGGAAGGGTTCATTCGGCAAAAGTGCGACGCGTGCCCTGCACAGCTGGTTGGCGCGCACTTGCGTAGAAAGCACGCGGAAGCGTTGCCGGCCACGCACGGTGATGCCGAGCAGGCCATCCGGCAGTTGCTGCCAGTAACTGATGTCGCCGAGCGTACCAATCCCGAAGGTCTTCGCCGCGTGGCCGGTCTCCTTGCCTTCACTGATCAGGCACACCCCGAAACCGGTGCCGTTTCGCAGACACTCGCCGACCATATCGAGGTAACGCGGCTCGAAGATACGCAACGGCAGCGCCCCGCCCGGGAACAACACCGTGTGCAGGGGAAACAACGGGATCTCGAACTCGGGGGGGTCTGTTGTTACCTGCATCTCCTGCTCCCTGCGCTTCAATCCTGTTCCGGTTCACCCCAGCGCGGCATGAGTGTATGGCTGATGCCGAGCTGGTCAAGGATCCGGGCCACGACGAAATCCACGAGATCGTCGATCGCGTCCGGATTGTGATAGAAACCCGGGGTCGCCGGCAGCATCACCACGCCGAGCCGGGCCAGCCTGAGCATGTTCTCCAGGTGGATCGCCGACAATGGCGTTTCGCGCACGACCATGACCAGCTTGCGCTGCTCCTTGATGGCGACATCGGCGGCACGCTCGATCAGGTTATTGCTCGTGCCCATCGCCACGCCGGCCAGCGTGCCGGTCGTGCACGGGCAGATCACCATCGCCTCGGGGGCGCCACTGCCACTGGCCACCGGCGCAGTCCACTGTTCCCGGCCAAACACGGTCAATTGTCCGTCCCGGGCGCCGTAACGCGCGGCGAAAAATGCCTGCATCTCGGCCGTGCTGCCCGGCACCTCGAGATCGGTTTCCATCGCGAGCACGACCTGGGCCGGTTTTGACACCATCAGGTAGACACGCACGCCGGCCTTGAGCAATTGCTCGAGCAGGCGCAGGCCATACGGTGCGCCCGAGGCTCCGGTCATGGCAAGCGCGATTGTGCGATTGAATTTGGTCATGGGGAACAACACCCTAGCATGAAAAGCGGCTGCTGGAGAATCAGTTGCGTCAGGACAGGGCGTCGAGCAGCCGCTCGTGAATACCGCCGAAGGCACCGTTACTCATGACAATGATGCGATCACCCTCGCGGCTGTGCGCGACAATGGCCGCTACCAGCGCCTCGATATCCTTATAGACGTTTGCCGGGGCGCGACAGGCCTGTGCTGTCTCCCCGAGTGGCCAGTCCAGATCGGCCGGCTGGTACAGGAACACGGCATCGGCCGCACCGAGTGAAGCGGCCAGCTGCGCACGGTGCACACCCATACGCATCGTGTTCGAACGCGGCTCGAGTACCGCGATGATCCGGCCACCAAATGCAGCGCGCGCGCCCTCGAGCGTCGAGGCAATCGCAGTCGGGTGATGAGCGAAGTCGTCATAGACGGTCACGCCGCCAGCCTCGCCTCGTAATTCCATGCGCCGCTTCACGCCGGCAAAGCCGCACAACGCCGCGACGGCCTCGGCTGGTGGCACGCCGACATGCCGTGCCGCGGCGATCGCGGCAAGTGCGTTACTGACATTGTGCAGGCCGGTCATGTCCCAGCGTATCTGGCCGGTCGTTTTGCCCGCGCAGATCACGCTGAAGGCGCGGCCTTCGTCCTCGATATTGTCCGCGCGCCAGTCCACATCGCCTTGCAGGGCAAAGCGCTCCCGCGGGGTCCAGCAACCCTGCGCGAGCACGGCCTCCAGCGCGGCGTCCCCGGCGGCTTCGATGATCAGGCCGTTACCTGGCACAGTACGCACGAGGTGGTGAAATTGCCGCTGGATCGCTGCAAGATCTTCGAAGATGTCTGCATGATCGAACTCGAGATTGTTCAGGATCAGGGTCCGCGGATGGTAATGTACGAATTTCGAACGCTTGTCGAAAAACGCCGTATCGTACTCATCCGCCTCGATGACGAAAAACGGCGTGTCGCCGAGCCGGGCCGAAATACCAAAGCCCTGTGGCACCCCGCCGATCAGAAATCCCGGCGCCAGGCCACACTCCTCGAGGATATGTGCGAGCAGGCTGGCCGTCGTCGTCTTGCCATGTGTGCCAGCCACGCCGAGCACCCAGCGTTCCTTTAATACATGCTCGGCGAGAAACTGCGGCCCGGAGGTAAACGGCAGGTTACGGTCCAGTACGTACTCGACGGCCGGGTTGCCACGTGACAGCGCATTACCGATCACGACGACATCCGGTGCCGGGTCGAGGGGCGCGACATCATAGCCTTCATGCAATGCGATACCGGCCTGTTCGAGTTGCGTACTCATGGGCGGATAGACGCCGGCATCCTGTCCGGTGACACGGTGTCCGGCGGCAGCCGCGAGTTGTGCCAGC
>JASFJH010000291.1:0-3167 GCA_050122215.1 Granulosicoccaceae bacterium
GGGCAAGAAACGCAAGGAGATCGCGGATTTCCTCAAGTTCGCGCACAGTGCCGATGGCAAGCAGGTCATTCGTGACAACGGCACCGTCCCCTACCTCGACGCACTGCGGCTTGTGATGAAGCAGGTGGCCCAGGAAGAACGCGCCCAGGCACGTGGCCTGTACCGCTAGACTGCCCCGCGTGCCCTGAAAAGCCCCGCAGGCGAGCCCGCGGGGCTTTTTTTTCATCGTGCCAGAACCGGATAATCCCTGCGAAAACAGCGCACAAGACGGCTTTTTTCCGGTACAATGCCGCCTTTTCGCCTGTCCTGAACCGGCCCGGTAACGACCATGACCGAAGCGCAAGTCAACAATATCAACGTCCTGTCACAGACCCTGCTGCCGACCCCGGCCGAGGTCAAACAGGCGTTACCGCTGACTGAAACCGCCGAGCGTACCGTGCTCGCCGGCCGCGAGGTCGTGCACCGCATCCTGGATCGCAAGGACCACCGGCTGTTCGTTGTGGTCGGGCCCTGCTCGATCCATGATACCGAGGCGGCACTCGACTATGCGGCACGCCTGAAGGCGCTGGCCGATGAAGTCTCCGATACGCTGTACATCATCATGCGCGTGTACTTCGAAAAACCGCGCACCACGGTCGGCTGGAAGGGCCTGATCAACGACCCGTACATGGATGACTCATTCCATATCGAAAAGGGCCTGTACCAGGCACGCGAATTATTATTACAGATCGCCGAGATGGGTCTGCCTACAGCGACCGAGGCGCTCGACCCGATCACACCGCAGTACCTGTCCGACCTGATTACCTGGTCGGCAATCGGCGCGCGCACGACCGAATCGCAGACCCACCGTGAAATGGCCAGCGGCTTGTCGACCCCGGTCGGCTTCAAAAACGGCACCGATGGCTCGCTCGGTGTTGCCATCAATGCCCTGCACTCTGTATCGCGCCCGCACCATTTTCTCGGCATTAACCAGCAGGGCCAGTGCGCGGTGATCCAGACCCGCGGTAACCGTTACGGCCATGTCGTATTGCGTGGCGGCGGCGGCAAACCGAACTACGATGCCGCACATATTGCACGTTGCGAGGCTGAACTCGCTGCGGACAATCTGCCGCTGAATATCGCGGTGGACTGCAGCCACGGCAATTCCAGCAAGGACCCCGCCAACCAGGGCAAGGTCGTGGCCGACTGCGTGCAACAAATCCGTGACGGTAATCAATCGATTATTGGCCTGATGCTGGAATCCAATCTCGGCTGGGGCAACCAGCCGATCCCGGATGACCGCTCCCGGCTGAAGTACGGTGTCTCCGTCACCGATGCCTGCATCGACTGGCCGACCACCGAAACGCTGTTGCGTGACACCCGCGCGCAGCTAAAAGAACTGCTTGCCGCTCGCCGGGCCGGCTAGGCCGCCGTTCATGCGCCGGCAACAGGTTCTGCGCAGACAAGTAATGGATTCGCACTTATACTACAATCATGTTCCGCCAAGTACGTATCCTGTTCCTGTTACTCGTATTGCTGTTTGCTGCAGCCTGGACCTGGTACTCACGCGCCAAAACCACGGACTGGGACGAAACCCTGTACGTTGCGATTTACCCGGTCAACGCCGACGGCTCCACGGCTGCTGAAACTACCATCCGTCAAATTGCGGCCGCTGACTTTCTCGACATCGAACAGTATTTTGCCCGCGAGGCACTGCGCTACCGCAATATCTCGGTCAAACCAATCAACATCGAAATCGCGCCGCCGGTAAAGGACCTGCCACCGATGCCACCGTCCGGCGGCAATCCCCTGCAGGTTGCACTGTGGAGCCTGAAACTGCGTTACTGGGCATGGCAAAACGACACCGCCGAGATCCGGCCAGACATCCAGGCCTATGTGCTCTATCACGACCCGGCCACGCACGCGGTGCTGGATCATTCCGTAGGACTGGAAAAAGGCCTGGTCAGCGTCATCAAGGCGTTTGCCGGGAAGGCACACACGAAACGCAATAACGTCATCATTGCGCACGAACTGCTGCACACGGTCGGGGCGTCGGATAAATACGACCTGTCCACCAACCAGCCACTGCACCCGATCGGATTTGCCGAGCCCGACCGCATCCCGCTCTATCCGCAGCAACGCGCTGAAATCATGGGTGGACGGATCCCCGAATCGCCTGTACGGGCGCGCCAGCCCGATAATGTCTGGCAAACCCTGGTGGGCCCCTATACCGCGCTGGAAATTGGCTGGATTGAAGAGTTATGAACAAACCGGAATTTGATGAACTGGAACGGGCAATTCTCGCCAACTGTGGAAACTCCGACAGTACCCGGCGCCGGATGGGCTCGGCGCTGCTTACCTCGCTGACGTTTATTATCTTGCTCAGCTACGCGCACTTTGCACTGAGTGCCGACATCGTATTCGCCATCACTCTTGTGTATGTCGCTATCTCAACCGTCGAGAAATTGTTATATGGCAAGGGAGTGCTCGCTTACAAGCGCCTCATAGACAAACTCTACCAGCAGCTGGCCGGCAACAAGGACTGACAATTACTTGTCAGCCTTGCCCTCTTCTGCCACCAGTTCCTTCTCGAGCTCGTCGGCATCCTTTTCCTGTTTCTCTTTCCAGGCGTTGACTGCCGCCTGCTTGCGCGCTTCCAGTACATCCTTGCGTTGTTCGAGACGTTTTTCCTTGAGACCCTGCTTCATCGGGCAGTAGATCCTGCTGTATATAATGATTTCAAGTGGATCGAAGGCGGGTCGGTAATGCACGCGACGCGGCACAGGCCGCAGCCAACGCAATGCGACATATCGATGGACGGCTGGCAGCCCGACCAGTTCAGGGCCCCGGGGACCGGGCAGCTCCCCTCGCAGGCGCCACACTCGGGCCCCACCCAGGGCAGGCAAGTACTCGTATCGATACTGGCCCAGGCCAGGCGGGGCAACGGGTACTCTGCAGGATCTTCTGCCCCTTCCTCAGGGTCGGGCAGGCGTAACGCCTGCGGCTCGCAGACTGCTACACAGGGCCAGTCAGCGCATAAATGGCAGGCCTTGTTGAGCAAATCCAGCGCCGGGCTGGCGGCGACATCCAGGCCGTAGCTGGCCGGCAGGGCAAAGATCACGCCGTGCGGACAGGCCTCGATACAGGCATCGCAACGCGTACAGGCCAGCACAAATTCGAGCTCCGGT
>JASFJH010000292.1:0-3156 GCA_050122215.1 Granulosicoccaceae bacterium
GATGATAACGGCACTGATGACAAGCGCCAGCGCCACAAAAAACCAGCGCTGCCAGCCACCGGCCTCGCTCAGGAAACTGAAGGCGGCGCCGGTATTGTGCGCCAGGAACCAGTTGAATGACGGCATCACTGGCACCGGTACCTGGAACTGCAACTGTGTTTCAGCAATGTACTTTGTCACCTGATCAATCACGATCACAATCAGTGACAGTCCTAACCACTTGGTCATATTCAACCCTTTTAAACATCTTTAACGCAAAGACGCCAGGACGCTGAGAACGCAAAGATGAAAAACAAAATTAACATGCATTCACCTACAACCTTCCAGGGTTTGCGACCTTTGCGTCTCCGCGTCTCTGCGTTGGATTTTTATCAGGCGAAGCGCCGCGTCTCGCCGTCGCCGTCGACGTTCTCGACGCAGCGGCCACACAGTTCCGGGTGCGCGCTGTGGCTACCGACATCCTCACGGTGGTGCCAGCAACGCACACACTTTGCATGGGCCGAGGCCGATACACTGATCCAGACCTCATCACCATTGCCCAGCGTGTAATGCTGCCCCTCGGTCGGCGGCTCACTGGCGAGATAGGTACGCGCATCGGAGGTGATCAGCACGAAGCGCAGTTCGTCTTCCAGCGCATTGAGCCGCTCGAGTAATTCCCTGCCGCAATACAGGCCGACCTCGGCATCAAGCGCGCCACCGATCACGCCGGCCTTGCGCGCTGCTTCGAGTTCCTTGTTGACGCAATCACGCAGTTCAATGATCTGATCCCAGTACGCCAGGCCCATGCCCTTCTCCGCAGGTGTTTTCACAAATGAGAAGTCATACCACGTTTCAAAAAACACTGAATCGGTACGCTCACCGGGAATATGTTGCCAGATCTCCTCGGCGGTAAAGGTCAGGATCGGCGCCAGCCAGCGCGCCAGCGCCTCGACAATATGGTACTGCGCCGTCTGCGATGAGCGCCGTGCCGTACTGTCGGCCTGGCAGGTGTACTGACGGTCCTTGATGATGTCGAGATAAAAACCGCCCAGCTCAACGGCACAGAAGTTATGCACGAGCTGGTAGATGCGGTGGAATTCATAACTTTCATACGCGGCCGCGACCTCATCCTGGAGTTGCGCCGTGCGCATCAGCGCCCACTGGTCGAGTGCGAGCATGTCCTGCACTGCCAGCATGTTCGATGCCGGGTCGAAATCATTCAGGTTCGACAACAGGTAACGCGCCGTGTTGCGCAAACGGCGATAGGTATCGGCGGTGCGTTTCAGGATCTCGTCCGAGACCGTCATCTCGCCACGGTAATCGGTCGCCGCCACCCACAGGCGCAGGATATCGGCGCCGAGCGACTTGATCACTTTTTGCGGCGCGACCACGTTGCCCTTCGACTTCGACATCTTGTGGCCTTTCGCATCGACCGTGAAACCGTGTGTCAGCACGGTACGATACGGCGCCGCGCCGCACATCGCGACCGAAGCCAGCAGTGATGACTGGAACCAGCCGCGGTGCTGATCCGAACCTTCGAGATACAGATCGGCCGGGCGGCCCAGTTCATCGCGCTGGTCGAGCACCGCGTGATGCGTCACCCCGGAATCAAACCACACGTCCAGCGTATCGCTGACCTTGTCATAATCGTCGGCCATGTCACCGAGCAGCTCGGCCGGCTCGAGCTCAAACCAGGCATCGATGCCCTGCTGTTCAATGCGTTGCGCCACGTGTTCGATCAACGCGTTTGTGTCCGGGTGCAGCTGGCCACTGCTCTTGTGCACGAACAACGGGATCGGCACGCCCCAGGTGCGCTGGCGCGAGATACACCAGTCCGGGCGGTTCGCGACCATGCCCTCGATACGCGCCTGGCCCCAGTCCGGCAACCACCGCACCTGCCGGATTTGCGCATTGGCCTGCTCACGCAAGCCGTTTTGCTCCATGCTGATAAACCACTGTGGCGTGGCGCGGAAAATAATCGGTGTCTTGTGCCGCCAGCAATGCGGGTAACTGTGGCGCAGCGCCTCGTCGTGGACGAGCTTGCCCTGGGTCTTCAGGGTTTCAATCACCTGGGCGTTGGCCTTGAACACGTGCTGGCCGGCAAACAATGGCGTATCCGGCAGGAAGCAGCCATTGCTGCCGACCGGGTTGTCGACCTTGAGCTGGTAACGCTGGCCGACCACGTAGTCATCCTGGCCATGACCCGGCGCCGTGTGCACGCAGCCGGTACCGGCCTCGGTCGTCACATGCTCACCGAGGATGATCGGCACGACGCGTTCATAGAACGGGTGCGCGAGCTGCAGGCCTTCGAGATCACTGCCCTTCGCATAGGCGACGACACGGTAATCATCAATGCCGTAACGCCCCATCGTCTCTTTCATGAGCGCCTCGGCCAGCAACAGACGTTCCTCGCCATACTGGCCATTGCATTGCACCACGGCATATTCGAGGTCGGGATGCAGGCAAACGGCCTGATTGGCTGGCAGGGTCCACGGCGTCGTGGTCCAGATCACGACGTTTACCGGGCCGCTGCCCTCATGGCCCTCGACATCACGCACGCGCGTTTTCAACGCTTCTTCTTCGAGCAAGGTAAAGCGCACATCGATCGCCGGCGAGGTCTTGTCTTCGTATTCCACCTCGGCCTCGGCCAGTGCCGAACCGCAATCCGTACACCAGTGTACCGGCTTCACGCCCTTGTGCAGGTGGCCGTTGTCGATGATCTTGCCGAGCGTACGCACAATGTCGGCCTCGAACCGGTAGTCCATGGTCAGGTAGGGCCTGTCCCAGTCAGCGATCACGCCGAGGCGTTTGAAATCTTCACGCTGTTTGTCGACCTGCTGGCCGGCATAGTCGCGGCAGGCATTGCGGAAGGTGCGTGCATCGACTTTCTGCCCGGCCTTGCCCACCTTCTTTTCGACATTCAGTTCAATCGGCAGGCCATGGCAGTCCCAACCCGGCACATACGGCGCGTCGAAGCCGCTCAGTGTTTTGGCCTTGACGATGATGTCCTTGAGGATCTTGTTGACCGCATGGCCGATATGGATCTCACCGTTCGCATACGGCGGGCCGTCATGCAAAACGAATTTGTCACGGCCGGCACAATGCGCGCGTAACTTTGCGTAGATATCCGACGCCTGCCACTGCTTGAGCAGTTCCGGCTCACGATTGGGCAGGTTG
>JASFJH010000293.1:0-3149 GCA_050122215.1 Granulosicoccaceae bacterium
TCGAGATATTCGAGCTGCTCGGTGACTGGGATCAGCGCTACCAGTACCTGACCGAGCTGGGCGAAAAAATGCCTGCCATGCCCGAAGCGCTGAAGACCGATGCGAACCAGGTCAAGGGTTGCATGAGCCAGGTCTGGGTGAGCGCTTATTGTGACAAGGACGTTCCGCATCGTGTCCGTTTTCATGGCGATTGTGATACGAGCATCATCAAGGGTGTGCTGGCAGTGTTGATCCAGTTGACCGCCAGTAAAACGGTGGGGGAAATCGAGCGGCTGGATGTGGACGAACTTTTTACCCGGCTGAATCTAGATGAGCACCTCTCACCGAACCGTCACGTCGGTGTCTATGCCATCGTCGAACTGATGAAACAACAGGCGCGAAATTTACAGGCGTCGCCCGATGATGCCCGGACGACGGCCCGTTCGTCGGGCGGCGGCTGAAAATGTGTGCTGCGATACGGTGTCATGCTCCGGGCGGGGCGGCCAGCCGTCGCGCACGGTATTCCGGGAAAAGCGGGTCAGAAAGCTGAATTCTCCAACACGCTGATATTGAAGATAATTTCTCTCCGGTAGCCGTTTTATAAGGCGCCTGTTCAAGCAATGGCCTTGAAATAGCGTTTTTGCACCATATATATAGTTGTGTAGTGTTTCGGGAACAAATACCGGTTATACTGCACAGCTACATTCTATCCTGGTTCTTATCAGTATTCTCTTCCAAGATTACTCCTGTTGATTACCTCGTAAGATTTGTAACGCGTACTTTTTTAACTTTTGATGAGGTAATTATCATGACAACAGGAACCGTTAAATGGTTTAACGAATCCAAGGGCTTCGGCTTTATTTCTCCTTCTGACGGCACGAAAGATGTATTTGTTCATTTTTCTGCTATCGCCAGTTCGGGGTTCCGTACCCTGGCTGAAGGTCAAAACGTGACCTTCGAGGTGGAAAATGGACCGAAAGGCCCGCAGGCAACAAATGTACAGGCCTAACCCCTGTATTGTTTGACGTCTTATGCAAACCCCGCGAGTATCGCGGGGTTTGCTGTTTTTAGTATAGTTAGAAGGGGAGCTTCAAAGTGAAGAAATTATTTGTTGGCAGTTTACCGCCCACCACCACCGAAGAATCCCTGCAGGCCCTGTTTTCACAGTTCGGCACGGTGCGCTCAATCAAGCTCGTAAAAGATCTTTTTTCAGGAAATTGCAAAGGGTTTGGTTTTCTTGAAATGGAAGGTCACGAGGCCCGCGCTGCCATTAACGGACTGGACGGCAAGTCATTCGAGGGCAATTTCCTGAAGGTCAAATTTGAAGAACCACGACCCAAGGGCAGGCGCCGCTGAAATGAATTACGATGATAGTATTCATACATACATGAGCCGCTAAGGAACTCTTTATGGACGCCGTTAAGAACGAAGCTACACCCGACAGGATCTACAAAGTCGTCGCAGTAGAAAAGACCGAACCGCCCGCTGGTATCGAAGGTGGCGACTGGTATCGGTATGTAATTGCGCGTAAAAACGAGACCATCGTCGGTAACCGGCGCGGTACGCTCAAGGAAGTTACGCAGCATGCCAACGAATGCGCTCAGAATCTCAGTTACCGTGTAGCCGGCGGCACACCCTACTGGTCCTCGTCCGCGCGCAAAAAGAAGTAATCCTGCTTCCAGGCATCAAGCCCACTCCCTTTGTCCTTTGCACCACATCGGGAACCATTGGCATTTTCAGGTATACGGCGCCCGGATAACGCGGGGGCCTAGCACACCCGGCATCCTTTCAGGATGCATCGGCTATTTTCTGGTGCAGCCATGACTCGTTCCGCCCATCTTGTTCAGCAATCCCTGCTCATTTCTTATTAACCACCTAAACCATCCGGCGCAGACCACGATTTTTCGTTTTTGTTACACTTCTCTGACCTGGCCGATATGCCGGCCTGCCTGACTGTCCACCAATTTGAGAGTAGTAAAATGAAAGCAACCGCTGAATTACAGGTCGTGCCGATTGGCAGTGGGGTCTCTGTCAGGAAAGAGATCACGCGTGTCGTTGAAATGCTCCAGGGCCATGACTTCATGATAGAGACACATGCCTCTGGCACCAATATCGAAGGGGAACTTGCAGACATCCTCGGCGCCGTTGAGCAAATACACGAGACTCTGCATAAAGAAGGCAGTATTCGTCTGGTCAGTTATTTGAAACTGGAAACGCGCACTGACAAGACTCCGACGCTGGCCGGGAAACGGCTATAGGAACATGTTTTATTAGCAGGGCCTTATATCGTTGGGCCTGTATGTTTAACTGAAGGGGGCTTGTTATGTGGAATGCCCTGGCCATCATCCTGCACTTGATTGCCATCAACATCTGGGTAGGTGGTAGTTTTTTTACCGTTATCGTGTTGTACCGTGCAGTCGGCCGGCTGGACAGCGCTCATCAACATTTGCTGATGGCTGCGGTGTTGCGGCGTTTCTTCTTCTGGATATGGATTGCCATGGCTGCCCTGCTGGCAAGCGGTGCCTGGATGATTGCCAGCCTGTTCGGCGGATTTGCCAATGCGCCGCGGTATATTATTCTGATGGCGATTCTCGGCTTGTTGATGACATCCGTCTTCCTCGTCATGTTCTTTGGTCCCTACCGGCTGTATCAACAATCACGCCTGACAGGGGATGCCGCTGCCAGGCGACGTCTGCTTGTCTGGATTCGCCGCTTGAGCGCGCTGAATATGGTGTTGGGTCTTTGTGTTGTACTGGTTGTGGGCGGCGGCCCCCATTTCCTGATCTAGCGGTTCTATTTAGTATTCGATGGCGTATTTTTCGTCTGTGCGGCGGAAAGTCCGCTTGCCTGTATTGACTGAATCTCGGCCCATGAAAAAGATGACAGGCGCAGAGAGTCTTCTGTATTGTTTTACCCGTAGCGAGTCACTCGGTGTCAGTATCGCTAACAAGTAAAGGGAGTAACGTGGTAAACACAGAGCAGTGTTTACTATGCAGTCTCACCAGGCGTAGTATTTGATTTATCGGCAACTCACACGAGGTGGACATTTGTGCTAGATGTGAATCCGGATACTGTTTGCTTTCTGATCAGCAAGGCCCGCGAATTCCACGCCCAGGAGGAGGTGGTGCTGCCTGACGTGCCCGGCAGTCCTGCCGAGGACTGGGGACGCC
>JASFJH010000294.1:0-3093 GCA_050122215.1 Granulosicoccaceae bacterium
GCCACGGCGCGCAGGCGGTGGTCGAGATCATTGAGACGACGCGGTCGCAGGCTAATCACGCTGTCGATGACATCGTGGGCAAAGTCCTGATTGGCGTAGTACACCGGCAGGCGATCGAGGATGAAGTCGAATACATCCTCCACCGTGCTGTCGGCGAGCGTCACACCGGCCTGCTGGTAAGCCGTTGCAGCCTGCTCGATCAAATCATGCACATCAAGGTCGAGATCGAGTTCGAGCAGAATACGCAGCACACCGAGCGCGGCGCGGCGCAGGGCAAACGGGTCCTTGTCGCCGCTGGGCGGCTGGCCGATACCAAAGATCCCCACGAGCGTGTCGAGCTTGTCGGCCAGGGCCACACTTTGCGCGACCGCATGCTCTGGCAGATTGTCACCGGCAAACCGCGGCCAGTAATGCTGTTCGATGGCATGCGCGACCACATCGCCTTCGCCATCATGCTGCGCATAGTAACGGCCCATGATGCCCTGCAGTTCCGGAAATTCGTAGACCATCTCGCAATGCAGATCACACTTGGCGAGCAGCCCGGCGCGTTGCGCGGCCTTGCGGTCACTGTCCAGCGTCGCGGCGATGCTGCCGGACAGCGCGCTGATGCGCGAGGCCTTGTCATGCAGGCTGCCCAGCTGCTTCTGGAAAATCACGTCCCTGAGCTTGTCGAGGGAATCAGCGAGCGCGTGCTTGCGGTCCTGTTGCCAGAAGAACTCGGCATCGGTCAGGCGCGGCCGGATCACACGTTCGTTACCCTCGCGCACCTTGTCGATATCCTTGCTCTCGATGTTGCTCACGGTGATGAAGTGCGGCATGAGTGCGCCGCCGGCATCGAGCATATGGAAGTATTTCTGGTGGCCCTTCATCGAGCTGATCAGGCACTCTGCCGGTACGTCGAGAAAGCGCTTGTCGAAATTACCAAGCACGGCTACCGGCCATTCAACCATGGCGGTCACCTCGTCGAGCAGTTCCGCATCGATAATCGCCTTGCCGCCATGATTAATCGCAATCTCCTCGACCTGGGCGCGCACGGCCTCGCGACGCACGGCAAAATCGGCGATGACATGGCCCTGCGATTCGAGCAATGGCGCATAGGCATCGGCCTCGAACAACGACATCGCCACCGGGTGATGGAAGCGGTGACCATAGGTCGTATTGCCCGACTTCACCCCGAGGATCTCGGTATCGATGACCTTGTCCTCAAACATGAGCACGATCCAGTGCACGGGGCGGACAAATTCCGCCTCGCCGGCACCCCAGCGCATGCGCTTCGGGATCGGCAGCTTGTCGAGCGCGTGGCGTACGATGTCGGGAACAAGCGCGTTGGTGGACTGACCGGGTTGCTGCAGGGTGTAGCTGAGCCAGGCACCCTTGTCGGTTTCGAGCCGTTCCAGTTCCTCGACGCTGACCCCACAGGAACGGGCAAAGCCCTCGGCAGCCTTGGTCGGGCAACCGTCCTCGCCAAACGCGGCGGTCAGGGCCGGGCCGCGGCGCGTTTCTTCGCGATCGGCCTGGCGGGTCTGCAGCGTATCGATTTGCACGGCCAGGCGGCGCGGGCTCGCATACGGGGTGACGGTGCCATAGCCAAGGCCGGCGGTCTCTAGCCCCTGGCAAATGCCATCGGTAAAGGCTTCGGACAGGCGTAACAGGGCCTTTGGCGGCAGTTCCTCGGTGCCGATTTCAACCAGCAGGGTATGGGTATCGGTCATTGTCCTGCTCCTGTTGAAGTTGAGTCATCGCTCATCGGGAAACCGAGCGCCTCGCGAGCCTCAAAATAGGCCTGCGCCACGGCGCGGGCCAGTGCGCGCACGCGCAGGATATAGGCCTGGCGCTCGGTCACTGAAATCGCGTGCCGGGCATCGAGCAGATTAAACGTGTGTGAGGCCTTGAGTACCTGCTCATAGGCCGGCAGGGGCAGGCCGGCCTCGATCAGGCGCTGGCTCTCCCGCTCACAGGTGTCGAACCAGCCAAACAGCGCCTCGACGTTGGCCTGCTCGAAGTTGTAGCTGGATTGCTCGACCTCGTTCTGGTGGAACACGTCGCCATAGCTGATGGTGCCCTGTTCACTTTTTGACCAGACCAGGTCGTAGACACTGCCCACGCCCTGCAGGTACATGGCAAGTCGCTCGAGGCCATAGGTGATCTCGCCCATGACCGGCCGGCATTCGAGCCCGCCGACCTGCTGGAAATAGGTAAACTGCGTGATTTCCATGCCGTTCAGCCAGACCTCCCAGCCCAGTCCCCAGGCACCGAGGGTCGGCGATTCCCAGTTGTCCTCGACAAAGCGGATATCGTGCACGAGCGGGTCAAAGCCGAGCAGGCGCAGCGAGTCGAGGTACAGTTCCTGGATATTGGCCGGCGACGGTTTCAGCACGACCTGGAACTGGTAGTAATGCTGCAGGCGGTTCGGGTTCTCGCCGTAGCGGCCATCGGTGGGACGGCGCGACGGCTGCACATAGGCCGCGCGCCAGGGCTCAGGGCCGATCGCATGCAGAAAGGTCGCCGGGTGGAAGGTGCCGGCGCCGACTTCCATATCGAGTGGCTGCAGGACAGCGCAACCCTGCTCGGCCCAGAATGCCTGCAGGGCGCTGATCAGGCCGTAAAATGTACTCACGTCCGCAGCGGGACGGTTTTCGGCACCGGTTGTCACGGGGATATTCCTTATTTATATGTGTGTGGCTGTTTATCAGGCGCGCAAGTATAGCCTGTCACGGCCGCAAGATCATGATTTGCCCGGCTAATAGCCAAATTCGCCCAGCCACTGGCTGTTCTTGTAATCAAGCCGCAGCCAGCGTGGTCGGAAGGCATCCGGCCGCGCAAGCGGGAAGGCCTCAACGCTGTGCGGCGCGTCGAAACTGCAGGTATGCGTCATGACCGGCCGAAAGGCCAGATCCAGGCGATGGTCAGCGCAGGCGAGCGGCCGGGCATCGCGGTGATGTGTCTCGACGGCCTGCACCTGTTTGCGGATCAGGCAGCTGAAGAACAGCTCGAGCTCCAGCCGTAGCGGTGCCTGGCGCGCGGCAAGCGCCTGCTCGGCGCGCCGGCTCAGCGTTATTTTGAGAAATGATGATGTCATATTTGTATAGATAG
>JASFJH010000295.1:0-3089 GCA_050122215.1 Granulosicoccaceae bacterium
GCATCATTACCTATGACAGTGTAAAGGGCATGCTCGCGGCGGCCGAACAGTTCAAGAAGTCCGGCGATCTGCTTGCCAGTTATGTCTATGACAATGTTACCGGCTTGAAGATGTTTGGCAAGGTCGCGTTCTACGTCAAGGACAAGGACGGCAAGGTGACCGCTTTCATGCGCAAACCCGACGCTGAAAAATTCATGTCTGAGATGGGCGGCGAACTGATGGGTGCTTACACGCCGGCTGGCATGACAGCGAAATCAGTAAAACTTGCAGTCAATCAGTAAGGGATGTCTGGCCGGTGCTTCGGCACCGGCCAGTACACTGACCGAAAAGAAAACGAGCGCGAAGGATAAGAGCATGACCGAGCAAAAGCATATCCTGGCCAGAATAAAAGCCTTGCCATGGATGAGATACGGTATACGTAGCGGGGCAATCGTACTGGCGATTGTTCTCTGGCAGCTGGCCTCGGCGTTCAGTCTGAATTTTATTGTCGATTTCGGCAATATTCCCACTCCCGTCGTGGTCAGCGAGCAGGCAATTAACTTGCTGGGGACGGACGAGTTTTACAAGCACATCCAGGTCAGTATCCAGCGCATTCTGATCGGCTTTGCCATGGCAACGATACTGGGTGTGATCCTCGGCGTGTTTATGGGCAGATCACGCGTAGTGTCTGATATTTTTATGCCCTATATCGAGATCATTCGCCCGATTCCTGCCGTGGCCTGGATTCCGCTGGCAATCCTGATGTTCCCTACAGAGGAGTCGAGCATTATCTATATTACGTTTCTCGGTGCATTCTTTCCGATTGTACTGAACACGATTCACGGTGTGGAACAAACCGATGAGATGCTGGTGCGCGCAGCACGGTCACTCGGTGCGAGCAACCGTTCTATCCTGTGGCATGTGGTACTGCCCGGCGCCTTGCCCAGTATTCTTGCCGGACTCGCGATTGGCATGGGTGTGTCCTGGTTCTCTTTGCTGGCAGGCGAAATCATCAGTGGTCAGTATGGTATTGGTTACTTTACCTGGAATTCCTACACGCTCGTTGAATATCCGAACATCATTATAGGTATGTTGACGATTGGTGCGTTGGGTACCTTGTCTACGTGGTTGGTGAAGCAGGCATCGAAGCCGGCCTTGCGCTGGCAGGAGGAGCATCACTGATGCGAGAGCAGGCGAACATACTTGTTCAGGCGATTCGCGCCCGTATCGCTGTTTGGCTAATGATATCGGTTGGCTTCCTCGCGGGGTATTATCTGCTGGTACTTGTCGTAACAATGATTCGTTTCGGTGAGATACCGAATTACCTTGTGTTTCACGACATCATCTCGATTTATGGCCTGATCATTGAAGGGACGCCATCGCTTGTCGATGCAATCCCGATCCTTCTCGAGGAGGCCTGGTTCGAAACCGGGTACAAAAACCCGGATTACTATGGTGTGGCGACCTGGAGTTACATGCTGATTCCGCCAAAAATGCTGCTTGTCCTGTTTGGCGGTATGTTACTGGCAACGTTTTATGTGTTGCGCAAGCAGAGTGCTCATGTATGCAGCCTGGCTGAGCGGCGCACCACCACGTTGGGTGCGGGTATTGGCACCTCACTTATCGGGTTGACCAGCGTTACCCTGACCTGGGTGGTGTGTTGCGCAACCCCGTCATGGGTTGTCGCGCTCGCCATGCTGGGCATGAATGCCTCCCTGGCACTGTTCATCGAACCGATTGGGAAATTGCTCACCTTTACCGGGTTTGCAATCTTCGCCATCGTGATCATGAAACAACTTCGCAGTCTGGCGATTAGTAATCAGTTTATTTCGGGTTTGCAAGGGCACGTATAAAACGAGGGTAAGCACAATGTTACAGGCACTGGTAAAAACAACGATAGATAACAAGGAGCCGGCAGGCAAAGCACGAACTACCGGTATAAAAAGCAGTGAGTCATCTATGAACAGGAAAAAAGTCAAGGCAGATAAAGGCAGGGTTGATATAGAGAACGTTTCGGTCAGATTCGGCGCTGATGTCATCGCTGTTGACGATTGTAGTCTGAGTATAAAGCCTGGCGAGTTCGTTTGTCTGTTGGGGCCATCGGGGTGTGGCAAGTCGACCCTGATGAATACCGTCGCCGGTTTTGTCAAGCAGACCGACGGCACAGTGACGGTTGATGGCAAGCCTATTCAGAAACCGGGACCGGATCGGGGCATGGTCTTCCAGCAGCATTCGCTTATCCCGTGGAAGACGGTGCTGCAAAACGTCGCATTTGGCCCAAAGATGTCCGGCCATAGTGCTGTTGAGGCGGAACGTGCAGCGCGCACCTTGATCGAAATGGTTGGTCTGAGCAGCTATGAAAACCGTTACCCCGCGATTCTGTCCGGAGGCATGAAACAACGTGTGGGTATCGCGCGGGCCCTGGCCAATTACCCGAATGTGCTGCTTATGGATGAACCCTTTGGTGCGCTTGATGCGCAGACCCGTGCCATGATGCAGGAAAGCCTGCTTGGTATCTGGAATGAGTTCGGGATCACCGTCATTTTCGTCACACATGATATCGATGAGGCTGTGTTCCTGGCCGATCGGATTGTCGTGATGAGCGCCAGTCCCGGCAGGATTATCGAGGACATCAGGGTAGATATTTCCAGACCGCGTTCACCGGATATCATCACGACGCCTGAATATATCGAGATCAAGAAGCATTGCCTGGATGTGATTCGCCAGGAATCACTGCGGGCATTTGAACAACAAAAGGCGATATAAACGGCCATGTCTACCGGCTTCTCGGCAATAAGCAGTTCCCGTATAAGCAGCGGGATGATCAGTGTCATTATCGGGCTGATATTTGTCTCGATAATGACACTGATTGTTTATCTGATCAGGGAGCCTGTAAGTGACAATGCCAGTGAGCCATACCCGAGGTTGCAGGCATTTGAACTCGTAAAACACGATGGCTCACCGTTTTCGCTGGTAGATATCAAGGAACACTGGAACCTTGTCTTCTTCGGATATATGAACTGCCCTGATGTCTGTCCGGCGACGATGATGCAGCTCAAGCACGCTTATGACCAGATCCAGACAAATGCTTCGGCAATGCCGTTACCCCA
>JASFJH010000296.1:0-3073 GCA_050122215.1 Granulosicoccaceae bacterium
CGAGTCGGCCCTGGAAGCTGGCTTGTCTGCAGCCGGGGTGGATATCCGACTGCTTGGCCCGATGCCGACGCCGGCCATTGCCTACCTGACACGTACCTTCAATTCACTGGCTGGTATCGTGATCAGTGCCTCGCACAATCCTTATTATGATAACGGCATCAAGTTCTTTGGTCCGAATGGACACAAGTTACCAGATGAGATTGAACTGCAGATAGAAGCCGAGCTTGGCAATCCACTACAGACTGTCGAATCGGCACAACTTGGCAAGGCATCACGTGTGGTTGATGCAGCCGGCCGTTATATCGAGTTTTGTAAAAGTACGATAGCGGGGGCAACCAAACTTGATGGCCTGACCATTGTGGTTGATTGTGCAAATGGTGCGACCTACCACATTGCCCCGCGGGTACTGGAAGAACTTGGTGCCAATGTTATTACGATCGGCGCACAACCTGATGGCTGCAATATCAACGAGGGCTGTGGTTCAACGCATCTCGAACAATTGCGACAGGCTGTGTTTGAACACAGTGCCGACCTGGGGATTGCGCTCGATGGTGACGGTGATCGCGTCATCATGGTCGACCACAAGGGTGAGGAAGTGGATGGTGACGAGATCCTGTTTATCATTGCCGATTCGCGTCTGTTCGATGAGAGCCTGCACGGCACGGTGGTCGGTACCGTGATGAGTAATCTTGGTCTTGAACATGCACTGCGCAACAAGGATATTGATTTCAAGCGCACCGCTGTGGGCGATCGTTACATTATCGAAATGTTGTTGCGTGGTGGCTGGACACTGGGCGGCGAGAGTTCAGGGCATATTATTTGCCTGGATCGCACCACCACCGGTGACGGCATTGTTGCTGCCCTGCAGGTATTGTTCGCCGTGGTACGTAGCGGGCGCAGCCTGCATGAACTGAAGTCAGGCATGAGCAAATACCCGCAGACCCTGATCAATGTGCCGGTGCATGCCGGTTTCCGTTTTCAGGACTCTGCCCGTGTCAGCCAGGCAGTCAGGGATGCCGAGCAGGAGCTTGCCGATCAGGGCAGGGTGCTACTGCGGGCGTCCGGCACCGAGCCGTTGTTGCGCGTCATGGTTGAGGGCCGGGATGCCGCCCAGGTCGAGCGTCTGGCGCACCAGCTGGCGGAAGCGGTCGCCGAGGCCGCCAGCGCCGCTTGAAAAGATAGTCATCAGTTGGCAGTTTTCAGTCATCAGTCGACAGTGAAAAATCCGTGTTCTTTCCCATGGATCACAGGGAATCAGGGAACGACTCATTAGCTTTTGCTGCAAACTGCCAACTGACGACTGCCAACTCTGAATAACCGCCTGTTCCGATTGATTTTTGCCGGTTTGGCCGGTAAGCTTTCGCGCTGTTTTTGACAGAAGAATGATGGAGAATTGCGGCATGGCACGTACAACGATTGTTGCCGGTAACTGGAAAATGAATGGCACGCGCGCCAGCGTCAAGGCCCTGGTCGAGGGTATCAAGGCGGGTCGCGGCGAGGTGAAGCACACCGAAATCGCTGTTTGTGCACCGTATGTTTTTCTTGGTGAAGTCGAGGCCATGCTGCAGGGCAGCAATATCGCGCTCGGTGCGCAGAACCTCTCTACCGAGGAATCGGGCGCCTTCACGGGCGAAATTTCGGCCGATATGCTCAAGGAATATGGCTGCAGCCACGTCATCGTCGGCCATTCCGAGCGCCGCACCCTGTACGGGGAAGACGATGCGCTGGTCGCGAAGAAATTCGCCGTGGCCCGGGAGTCCGGGCTTACGCCGATCCTGTGCATTGGTGAAACCCTCGAAGAGCGCGAACAGGGCATTACCGAGGAAGTTGTCGCCCGCCAGCTCAACGCCGTCATCGACACCGAGGGCGTCGCTGCACTGGCTGATGGCGTGATTGCCTACGAACCGGTCTGGGCGATTGGTACCGGCAGGACGGCAACACCGGAACAGGCGCAGGAAGTTCATGCCTTTATCCGCGGCCTGATTGCCGATAAGGACCCTGCGGTAGCTGAAAAGGTCCGGATCCAGTATGGTGGCAGCATGAACGCGGCCAACTGCGTGGAATTGCTCGCACAGCCGGATATTGATGGTGGCCTGATTGGCGGTGCGTCGCTCAAGGCTGAGGATTTTCTTACAATTTGCAAGGCAGGCGACTGATTTTCATGGAAAAAGTTCTGCTCGTAATTCACGTATTTATTGCCGTAGGCCTGATCGGGCTCGTCTTGATCCAGCACGGCAAGGGCGCCGATGCCGGCGCTGCGTTTGGTAGTGGCGCGTCCTCGACAGTGTTCGGCTCACGTGGCTCAGCCTCGTTCCTGACCCGTCTGACCGGGATCCTGGCGACACTGTTTTTCATCAGTTCGTTCGTGCTGGGTGCCCTGACTTTGCAGGCCAGCAAGGATACGGGTGCTGACGTGGTGCCAGAAGCACCGGCGGCGGTGACAGACGTACCAGAGACGCCTGCTGTCGTCGATGATGTGCCGGTTGTCCCTGCAGCTCCAGCAGCTCCTGCGGCCCCCGCCGACGAAACTGGCGAATCTGACGTACAAAAAATTCCCGAGTAAGTTCAAGAAAATGACTCGCATCGGCGGGACGCTTTCCGGTAGAATTGCGTCCCCGCACGAGGCGGGCCCTCATATTTGCCGAAGTGGTGGAATTGGTAGACACGCTATCTTGAGGGGGTAGTGGGGAGACCCGTGCCGGTTCGAGTCCGGCCTTCGGCACCAATAAAACAGGCCACTGGTGAGTCCAGTGGCCTTTTTATTTCTGGCCACGCCTCGGCCGGTACCCTCGGTCACAGAACCCCTTCGGGGTTCATTGCGAGTACCCCAGCCGTACCGGCTCGGGGCAACCTCAACCCTTTGTGAGGGTTCGAGGCATTCGGCACCATCCTTGAAAACGGTATCACGTTTAGTGATACCGTTTTTTTATACCCTCAAAAAATACAATAAGTCTTTGTTATCCATAGTTTTTCCGCAATATTACAAACTTGACAGTATTTGTGGGGCTGGCCATACTGCCTGCCTTGCAAAATACGCTACGCAATAACAATAACGAATTATAAACTTGGTGAG
>JASFJH010000297.1:0-3069 GCA_050122215.1 Granulosicoccaceae bacterium
CGAGTGGATTACACCCATGACCTACCAGGCCGCTTCCGGTGCCGGGGCGCAAAACATGCGCGAGTTGATCAGGCAGATGGGTGCCATCAGTGACAGCGTCAAGGCACTGAATGATGATCCGGCCAGCGCGATCCTCGAGATCGATAAACAGGTCACAGATTTCATCCGCAGTGATGCCTATCCTACCGAGCACTGGCCGGTACCACTGGCCGCGAGCCTGATCCCGTGGATCGATGTGCCACTCGACTCGGGGCAGAGCAAGGAAGAATGGAAGGCGCAGGTGGAAACCAACAAGATACTCGGGCGTTCTGATAATCCGGTGCCGATTGATGGTTTGTGTGTGCGCATCGGTGCGATGCGCTGTCATTCACAGGCGCTGACCATCAAGCTGAAGAACGATGTGCCGTTGGATGAAATCCAGGACATCCTCGCTGCGCACAACGACTGGGTGAAGGTTGTGCCGAACGATCGTGATCTGACCATGACGGACCTGACCCCGGCTGTCGTGACCGGCACGTTGACTGTGCCTGTCGGCCGCCTGCGCAAACTCAGCATGGGCCCGCAGTACCTGTCCGCCTTCACAGTCGGCGACCAGTTGTTGTGGGGAGCCGCCGAACCGCTGCGCCGCATGCTGCGCATCCTGCTGGAGCAGTGATGACAGCGCAGGGTATCTCACTGGCAGTTGTCGGTGCCTCCAGCGCCTTTGGTGGAGCCCTGATCGGTGCGCTGCCGATGCAGCCATTACCCCTGTCGGCACTGCATCTGCTCGACCCTCGCGATACGGCCTCGGGGCGAATCGAATTTGATGGCCATTACCATGTGGTCGCCGCCATTGAAGACTTCGATTTCGCCGGCACAGACCTGGCGATATTTGCGACCGGGCCCGAGCTGGCCCGCCAGCACATCCCGCGCGCCCGCCAGGCGGGTTGCCTGGTCATCGACCTGTCGGGGGCGAGCAGTCTTGATCCCGGCGTACCGCTGGTCGTGGCCGGGGTCAATGATGAAATGCTGACCGGGCTCGCCCCGGGGGACCTGATTGCCAGCCCCGATCCACTCACGGTACAGCTGTGCCATCTGCTCAAACCCCTGTCTGACGCGGGGTTCCCGCCGCAACGCGTGGACAGCATGGCCTGTCGGGCTGTGAGCATGCTCGACAAAAGCGGCAGCGAGACGCTGGCGTATGAAACAGTGCAATTGCTGAATATGCGCCAGCCAGAACGATTTGGCCTGGGCCGCCAGATTGCCTTCAACCTGTTGCCGGCGAGCGCGGATGTGGCTGAACGTATCGGCGCAGAAACAAGAAAAGTTTTGGATAAACAAGAGTTTGAGATAAATTTGAGGGTGATTGACAGCCCTGTATTCCACGGCAACAGTCTGCAGTGTTTTATCGATTTTGCCGGCGTCTGCGAGCTAGCGCGGTGCCGGCAGTTCTGGGCAGACAGCCCGGCCATCGAATTATATGAGGCCGAGGCCCCCAGCGCCGTGACGGAGGCGGCCGGTAACACGCACATTGTGCTCGGCGGTCTCGAATCACGTGATAAGGAACGTCCCGGCATCAGTGTCTGGAGTGTCGCCGATGGCCTGCTTGGGGGTGTTGCCGGGAATGCATTGGCGATAGCCGGGATATTGGTAAAATCTGTTTTGTAATGTATAGTTATTGAATAAATATAAAGGCCATTCGAACTTTTGAATGGGCTGGTGGCCGGGGAGGCGGTACTGAAAACACTCTTCGCGGCAGAGTCTTGTTCAGGGATGAATGACAAATCAGAACAATATGGAGTGAGGACCTTGCGCACACTCAAGCTTGTTTTACTTTCAGTTATTTTCTTTTTGTCGTCGAACCTTGCCCACCCGCTGGGGGTTGGCGATATTAATGTCAATTCAGCACTGAATGAACCACTCGATGCCGAGATTGGGCTGTTTTCATTGCGCCCGGGTGAGATCGACAACCTGCGGGTGACCCTGGCCACGCCGGCAGAATTTGCCCGCGCCGGCATCGATCGCCCGCTGGTATTGTCATACCTGCAATTCAAGCTTGTCCAGCGCCAGGATGGTTCGGCGGTTATCAAGGTAACGTCGAAAAAGCCTATCAAGGAGCCCTTCCTCGATTTTCTGGTGGAAGTTAACTGGTCAAGTGGTCGTATCCTGCGTGAATACACCCTGTTGCTTGATCCGCCCGTGTTTGCCCAGCGCAAGGCCGCACCGGTTCAGGCACCGAAAACTGTTATTGCCCCGGCACCTGCCGCAGCGCCCACGCGTGTAGAAGCTACTCGACGTGGCGCTGCTGGCGAGGATCTGTTCCCGCGCATTGATATTGGTACTGACGCGGCTGCACCACGCGCACCGTCGATCAGGACTGAAGTGGTGGCACAGACTTACCGCACCACCGCAACGAGTACCCTGTGGTCTGTCGCTGAAGAATTGCGTCCGGCTGATGTCACCACGCAACAGATGATGATGGCCCTGTTGCGTGCCAACCCTGAAGCCTTTACCCATAACAACATCAATGGTCTGAAGTCAGGCCAGGTACTGCGTATCCCGGATCACGACACCTTGCTTGCGCTCAGTCAGCGCGAGGCCCTGCGCGTGGTACGTGAGCAACATGCCGCCTGGCGCGAAGCACGCAGCGGACTGATCAGTGCGCCGACTGCAAAGGGCACGCCCCAAACCAGCACTGCCCCAACAACGACTGCGCTGGCAACAACCACACGGCCTGGTGTCAAACTGATCACTCCCAAAGCAGGTAACAGCAGTGCAGCCGCGGATGGTACGGGTAAAGATCTTGATGCACTGCGCCAGGAACTGGCACTGGTTAACGAACAGCTCGCATCGAAGACCCAGGAAAATACCGATCTTCAGGCGCGTCTGCAGGAACTCCAGGAACAGATTCAGACCATGGAGCGATTGATTGCGCTGAAGAGCCAGTCACTCGAAGACCTGCAGGACAAACTCGGTGACAAGACTGCGCCCGCGGTTAAACCCGTTGAACCGGTAGCCAAAGCCACTCCTTCGGTAGTCGCAGTAACAGATAGCAAGCCACTCAATCCGTATGCCTTGAAGGATATTCCG
>JASFJH010000298.1:0-3057 GCA_050122215.1 Granulosicoccaceae bacterium
GCCAGCAGGTAATGCCACGACTCAAGACGCGCTGGCCGGCACTCAACCCGGTGCTCGAACGGGTCACGCAACAACAGGCCGAGGCAGCGGAGTTGCTGGACGCACTGGCCGAACAGGATCTGCAGGCGATTCACAGCGAATCGGGGCAATGTCTGCGCGTCAGTGGTTTGCTCGGATTGACCGCAGCGCGGCAACGCAATGTCTTGCGCTACTGGTTGCGCCAGTTGCATCTGCCGTTGCCGTCTCGCCGCAAACTGGAGACGTTGTGTCGCGATGTGTTGCATGCCGCAGAGGATCGCGTGCCCTGTGTCGACTGGCCGGGTGTCGAGGTTCGTCGCTACCGCGACAATCTCTATGCCGGCCCACCCCAGCCGCCCCGGCCCGCCGCAGCAGACTGCCTGGCGTGGGATTTGCGCCGCCCGCTGCTGTTGCCGCATGGCCTGGGCAGCTTGCATGCCAGCCCGGGTAGTGGCGAGGGGCTTTCCCAACAAGTCCTGCAGGCCGGGGTACAGGTCGGTTTTCGGCATGGCGGTGAGCATTGCCAGCCTGTCGGGCAGTCACACCATCGCAGTTTGAAAAACCTGTTCCAGGAAGCCGCCGTGCCGCCCTGGCAGAGAAGCCGGACGCCGCTGGTTTATGTTGGCAGGCAACTCGCCGAAATCGTCGGCCTGTGTGTCTGCGAGCCGTTCCAGGCCCGCCCGGGTGAGCAGGCTGTGCAGATCCACTGGCAGCGAAACAATACGGGTAGCTGATTTCACCCCTTTGGCCACAATCTTTTCATTGAGGATCGAGGGCTGTTCTGGTAACGTGTAGTCCCGTCCGGTAACGCATCGTTGCCCCATGTTTCCGACGGGAATTCCCAGTACATGACAAAATATATTTTTATTACAGGTGGTGTAGTGTCCTCTCTGGGCAAAGGCATCGCCGCCGCATCATTGGCCGCCCTGCTCGAAGCACGCGGGCTCAAGGTCACAATGATGAAACTCGATCCGTATATCAATGTGGATCCCGGCACGATGAGCCCGTTCCAGCACGGCGAGGTTTTCGTCACCGAGGACGGCGCCGAAACTGACCTCGACCTCGGACATTACGAACGCTTCGTGCGTACACGCATGAGCAAGAATAACAACTTCACGACCGGTCAGATCTACGAAAACGTGATCCGCAAGGAACGGCGTGGCGAGTACCTTGGCGGTACGGTGCAGGTAATCCCGCATATAACCGATGAGATAAAGCGCTGTATCCTGCAGGGCGCCAATGATGCCGACATTGCCATGGTCGAAATCGGGGGTACCGTCGGTGACATCGAATCCCTGCCTTTCCTCGAAGCGATTCGCCAGATGGGGGTTGAACTGGGCCCCACTCAAACCCTGTTTTTGCACCTGACCCTGTTGCCCTATATCCCGACGGCCGGCGAAGTGAAGACCAAGCCGACCCAGCACTCGGTCAAGGAATTACGCAGTATCGGTATCCAGCCTGACATTCTCATGTGTCGTTCGGAGAGGCCGATGCCGCCGGATGAGCGTCGCAAGATCGCGCTGTTCACGAATGTACCCGAACGCGCCGTGATCTCGGCAGTTGATGTCGACAGCATCTACAAGATCCCACGGCTGCTGCATGAACAGCGACTCGACGAGATCGTTGCCGAGAAACTGCACCTGCACACGAAGCCCTGTGATCTGAGCGAATGGGACGCGGTTGTCGAGGCAAAGGAAAGCCCGACTGCCGAGGTGACGATCGCGATGGTTGGCAAGTACGTTGATCTGACCGAATCCTACAAGTCACTGTCCGAGTCCCTGATCCACGCGGGTGTGCATACCCGCACGAAGGTGAATATCGTGTATATCGATTCCGAGGAGGTGGAGAAGGACCAGGGGGCCTGTCTGGAAGGGATGGACGCGATCCTCGTGCCAGGTGGTTTTGGCGAACGCGGCGTCGAGGGCAAGATCCGCACGGTCCAGTATGCGCGTGAGAACCGGATCCCGTATCTCGGCATTTGTCTTGGCATGCAGGTGGCCGTGATCGAATATGCGCGCAATGTCGCCGGCTTGACCGATGCGAACAGTACCGAGTTTGACAGCAATACCCGGCACCCGGTTATTGCATTGATTACCGAATGGGTGAACGAAGACGGCAGCATCGAGACGCGTGACGAAGGTTCCGATCTGGGCGGTACGATGCGGCTCGGTGGCCAGCCATGCCGACTCGCCGAGGATTCACTCAGTCGCAAGTTGTATGGCAAGGATGTCATCGTCGAACGTCATCGCCATCGGTATGAGTTTAACAACCAGTATCGTGAACAACTTGAGCAGGCGGGGCTGAAACTGGCCGGCACATCCATTGATGGCAAACTGGTTGAAGTTATCGAGAACAGTGATCATCCCTGGTTTATCGCCTGTCAGTTCCACCCGGAATTCACTTCGACACCGCGTGATGGTCACCCGTTGTTCAGTGGTTTTATTAATGCTGCGCGGGATCACCAGGCCGGTGTTCAGCAACAAGAGGTTGTAGTATGAAACTTTGTGGTTTCGAAGCCGGGCTCGATCAGCCCCTGTTCCTGATCGCCGGCCCGTGTGTTATCGAAGGCGAGCAGCTCGCACTCGAGACGGCCGCACAACTCAAGGAATTAACAGGGCGCCTCGGTATCCCGTTTATTTACAAGTCATCCTTTGACAAGGCCAATCGTTCCTCGCATGCATCGTTTCGTGGCCCGGGTATCGAACAGGGGCTGCAGATCCTGCAGCAGGTTAAAGACGAGATCGGTGTGCCGGTGCTCACCGATGTGCACGAGGATACACCGCTGGATGAAGTGGCGAGTGTGGTCGACGTCCTGCAGACCCCGGCGTTTTTGTGCCGCCAGACCAATTTCATCCAGAATGTTGCCCGGCAGGGCAAGCCGGTCAATATCAAGAAAGGCCAGTTTCTCGCCCCCTGGGACATGAAGAACGTCGTCGACAAGGCGCGCGCCACCGGTAATGAGCAGATTATGGTCTGTGAACGCGGCGTATCATTCGGCTATAACAACCTCGTTTCCGATATGCGTTCGCTTGCCGTGAT
>JASFJH010000299.1:0-3052 GCA_050122215.1 Granulosicoccaceae bacterium
ATTTGATTTATCGGCAACTCACACGAGGTGGACATTTGTGCTAGATGTGAATCCGGATACTGTTTGCTTTCTGATCAGCAAGGCCCGCGAATTCCACGCCCAGGAGGAGGTGGTGCTGCCTGACGTACCAGGTAGTCCTGCCGAGGACTGGGGGCGCCAGGCGCTGGCGGGCCACACGGATGATGCCACCTACCAGGAATTCAAGGAAACCTTTGCCGATCTTGAACCGGCCCAGCAGATCGAAGTGGTCGCGCTGTTGTGGGTGGGCCGTGGTGATTTCGATATTTCCGAGTGGGACGCTGCGGTGGAAGAAGCGCATGACAACTGGACGCCAACCACGGCAGATTACCTGATTGCCCATCCCATGCTGGCGGATCATTTGCTGGAAGGCCTGTTGTTGCACGATTACAGTTGCGATTGAGACCATGGCCGGTTAGCGCCAAAGCAGGTGATGAACTTGCGGTCAGCTGTCATCCCCGCCATTTAAAGGGGGACTTGGCCCTTTGCTATGTGCGTGCGAAATACCCTTACAAAATAACCTAGTAAAGCACTCAAAAATAGCTTATCACCCCATCAGAACGTTGAAATTCCAATTCCCGGGGCAGGCAGTAGACTACCTGCCGACTCCGGGTGGTCCGTATACGGGCCAACTAATCAATCTATTACCTGAGGTGGCTGTGATGAGTAACGAAGCTGATACGAAGTGTGTACGTGGTCTGACCCTGATGACGGCCGGTCTGTTCGGCGTGTTCGTGAGCCTGTTGGTTCTGGCGCAGGTTGTCGTGCACTAAAGCCAAACAACTTTGCTGAACAAGAAAGCCGGGGTGGTTTCTCCGGCTTTTTTTATGCGCCGGGATTGTTATAAGCGAGCGGGCAATAGCTGCTCTAGCGTAAACCGGTCAGGTTCTGGATCAGGTACGTGATGTTGTCGATGACCGGGCCAATCACCTGCCAGAGAATGCCAGACAGGATCAGGGCGAACAGGATAAACATGCCGTAGGGTTCGACCCGCTCCAGTAACATTGCCATGCGCGGCGGCAGCAGGCTGGTGGCGATCCGTCCGCCATCGGTAGGCGGGATCGGCACGAGGTTGAACACCATGAGCACCGTGTTGATCAGGATCCCGAACAGCCCCATGTACACGAGTGGCAGGCTGATAACGCCGAGACCGGCCGGCAACAGGCTGGCCAGTTTCGCCACCAGGCCCCAGCCGATCGCCATGAGCAGGTTCGCACCGGGGCCGGCCGCTGCCACAAGTGCGATGTCGCGTTTCGGGTGCTGCAGATTGTGCCAGCTGATTGGCACGGGCTTGGCCCAGCCAAAGGCAAAGCCGACCGTGAAGATCAGGATCACAGGGACGAGGATGGTACCGATCGGGTCGATATGCTTGAGCGGGTTCAGGGTCAGGCGGCCCATCATGTAGGCGGTGTTGTCGCCGAGGCGGTAGGCTACCCAGCCGTGCGCCACCTCGTGCACGACGATGGCAAACAGGGTCGGCAGGACGGCGATCGCCAGTAACTGCGGGGGGCTGAGTTCGGCAAACATGATGCGCGTAGTATATCAGGCAGCCGGGTGGATGGGGTATTTTGGCCTTCCGCGATGGCAGCTGATGATGAGCTGTCTCGTCTACGACGCCAATCAATGGGATCAGGGGCCATTTTTCTCTACTATTACGGAAATTTGATCACTTGACCTGAACAGGGAATAACATGGACTGGAATGTCATCGTCAGCGTGCAACCGCAGCACTTCAAGGCCGCGCGCAAATTCCTGTACGAATATGGCAGGACCATGAAGACCGATTACATGAATGTGTTGGTCATGCAGGTGGAGGATATTGAAGAATTCCTCGAGGATATGCACATGCTGTATGCCATGCAGACACCTACTCTGAATGCAATCGGACGGATCGTGCCGGTGACCCATCGCTTTACCTACCAGAGCGCGGATGATTTTGAAAACAAGGCCAGGGCTATCGTCTCCGATTGGCTCGATGAGCTGGCTGGCAAGCATTTTTACGTACGCATGCACCGTCGTGGTTTCAAGGGTCGGCTGTCGAGCCAGGACGAAGAACGATTTCTTGATGACTTTATTCTGGAGCAGCTTGTAGAAAACGGTAAGGCACCGGCGAAAGTGGACTTCTCCGGCGCGCAGCGCGTGATTGCCGTTGAAACCGTGGGACAACAGGCCGGACTCTCGCTATGGACTCGCGAGCAAATCGATCGCTATCCCTTCCTTAAACTGCAGTAGCGGTGTCGTTACAACATCAGCCAGGGCCGGCTGCGGCGCCGGTCAAGCCGTTGCAGTCCGTATCTTTCTGCACAGGCCAATGCGTCCTCGTACTCATCCGTATGCAGTGGCCGATCCAGCGGCGGATGTTCATCGGCCCGATAACAGGGGTGGTATTGATCCATCAGGTTCAAATAGGTGTTGGTCGAGATTTCTTTAGCCAGAAAGGCCAGTACTGCTTCCGTACCGGCAAGCCTGCCGGGCAGTACCAGGTGGCGTACCAGTAAACCGCGCTGGGCAATGCCGTTAGTATCGAGTTGCAGATCCCCCACCTGTCGGTGCATTTCCCTGACGGCAGCGAAGTTCACCTCGACATAATTGCGCACATGAGAGTAGTCATGGGCGATTTTGGAGTCGCCGTATTTCATGTCGGGCATGTAGATATCAATAATGCCATCGAGTAGTGCCAGTGCCTCGGGGCTGTCATAGCCGCCCGTGTTGTAGACCAGCGGCAAACGCAAGCCTTGTTCTGCCGCGATGTGAACGGCGGCGATGATTTGTGCGACGACATGGCTGGGGGTGACAAAGTTGATGTTGTGACACCCCTGCGCCTGCAGGGCGAGCATCATTTCGGCGATGTCATCCGGCTCGACTTCATGGCCCATGCCCTTCTGGCTGAGCTCCCAGTTCTGGCAATACACACAGCGCAGGCTGCACCAGCTGAAAAAAATCGTCCCGGAACCCTGCCAGCCGCGCAGGGGGTCCTCTTCACCGAGGTGTGCGCCGAAACTGTTCACCACGGCGCGTTCACCGGTGTGACATAC
>JASFJH010000300.1:0-3037 GCA_050122215.1 Granulosicoccaceae bacterium
TTCGCGGATCGGCGTGAACAGGCCGGTGTACGTGGCCGGGTTGGAGCGCGGGGTGCGGCCAATCGGGCTCTGGTCGATATCGACGACCTTGTCGAACTGCTCGAGCCCCTCGATGCGCTCATGCGGTGCCGGCGCATCGCCACTGCGGTTGATCGCGAGATGCGCGGCACGGTACAGCGTGTCGTTGATCAGCGTCGACTTGCCCGAACCGGATACGCCGGTGATACAGGTCATCAGGCCGAGGGGCAGGCTCACATCAACAGATTTCAGGTTATTGCCCTGTGCACCGATGATGAGCAACTGGCGCTGCGGATCCGGCGCCGTGCGCTGCGCGGGGATAGCGATACACTCCTTGCCGGACAGGTACTGGCCGGTAAGTGACTGCTTGCTTTTTTCGATGTCGGCGGCGGTACCCTGTGCCACGACCCGGCCGCCGTGCACACCGGCGCCGGGACCGATATCGACGATATGGTCGGCGGCACGGATTGCCTCCTCGTCGTGTTCGACCACGATCACGGTATTGCCGAGGTTGCGCAGGTGATTCAGGGTTTCGAGCAGGCGCGCGTTATCGCGCTGGTGCAGACCAATGGACGGCTCGTCGAGCACGTACATGACGCCGACTAGGCCGGCGCCGATCTGGCTGGCCAGGCGGATGCGCTGCATTTCACCGCCGGACAGCGTCTCGGCGCTGCGGTCGAGGCTGAGGTAATCGAGCCCGACATTGACGAGGAAACGCAGCCGTTCGTTGATCTCCTTGAGGATCTTGTCGGCGATCTCGCCGCGCCGGCCGGGCAGGCTCAGCGCGGAGAAAAAATCATGTGCCCGGCCCACCGGCAGGGCCGCGATCTGCGGCAGGGTCTGGTCGGTGATAAACACGTGCCGCGCCGCGCGGGTCAGGCGCGCGCCATGGCAGGCCGTGCACGGCTGGTGGTTGATGTACTTGGCCAGTTCCTCGCGCACCGCGTTCGACTCGGTCTCGCGATAGCGGCGTTGCATGTTCGGGATGATGCCCTCGAAACGGTGCCGGCGTTTCGTCGGTTTGCCGCGATCGTTGTAATAGGTGAAGCTGATCTCTTCATCGCCACTGCCGTACAGGATCACCTGCTGGATGGTATCGGGCAGCGCCTCGAAGTTTTCCTCCACATCAAATGCGTAGTGTTTTGCCAGGTCCCGCAGCAGTTGGAAGTAATAGGCATTGCGGCGGTCCCAGCCACGCACTGCGCCACCGGCCAGGCTCAGCTCCGGGTGGCGTACGACGCGGCCCGGATCGAAGAACTGCTGTACGCCGATACCGTCGCACTCCGGGCAGGCCCCGGCCGGGTTATTGAACGAGAACAGCCGCGGTTCCATCTCGCGCAGACTGTAACCGCAGCTCGGGCACGCGAATTTCGAGGAAAAGTCGATATCCGGCTGGCTGCCGTCCATCCAGCAGACCCGGGCCAGACCATCGGCGAGCTGCAGTGCCGTTTCAAACGACTCGGCGAGGCGCTGCTGCAGATCGGGGCGGACCTTGAAGCGGTCCACGACCACCTCGATGGTGTGCTTGCGACGCAGGTCGAGGGGCGGCGGCTCGTCGAGTTCGTACACCTCGCCATCGATGCGCGCCCGGATAAAGCCCTGCGCGCGCAGTTCGGCAAGCAGCTGCACGTGCTCGCCCTTGCGGTCCTGGATGACCGGGGCGAGCAGCATGAGACGCGTATCGGCCTCGATGCCGAGCACGTGGTCAACCATTTGCGAGATGGTCTGCGCGTCGAGCGCGATATCGTGGTCCGGGCAACGCGGCTCACCGACCCGGGCGTACAGCAGGCGCAGGTAATCATGGATCTCGGTGACCGTGCCGACCGTCGAGCGCGGGTTGTGCGAGGTCGATTTCTGCTCAATGGAGATCGCCGGCGACAGGCCCTCGATGCTGTCGACATCGGGTTTTTCCATCATCGACAGGAACTGCCGGGCGTAGGCCGACAGCGATTCGACGTAGCGGCGCTGGCCCTCCGCGTAGATGGTATCGAAGGCCAGCGAGGACTTGCCGGAGCCGGACAGGCCGGTAATCACGATCAGCGCATCGCGCGGCAGATCGAGGTCGATATTGTTGAGATTGTGCGTACGCGCACCACGTATTCGGATTGTGTCCATCGGGTTTTCAGCTGCCTGAACAAACCTGCTACTATACGCCGCTTTGCGGCGATGACACAAAATAATCAGGGATCACAGCTAAAAACACGTGGCTAACGACAACACAGACTCCATGACACCGGGCGAGCGCCGCGCGGCACTGTCGCTGGCGAGCATTATTGCCACGCGCATGCTCGGCATTTTCATGATCCTGCCCGTGTTCGCCCTGTATGCGGAGGGCCTGGAGGGCGTGACGCCCTTGCTGGTCGGCATGGCAATTGGTGTCTATGGCCTGACCCAGGCCCTGCTGCAGATCCCGTTCGGTATGCTGTCGGACCGTTATGGCCGCAAACGCATTATCACCATCGGTCTCGTGCTGTTTGCCGTAGGCAGCGTGGTCGCGGCGCTGGCCGACTCGATCTGGCTCGTCATCCTCGGCCGTGCCATCCAGGGCGGGGGTGCCGTGTCTGCCGCCATCCTGGCGCTGGCTGCCGATCTGACCCGCGAGGAGCATCGCACCAAGGCGATGGCGATTATCGGCATGAGTTTTGGTGTGGCATTTGCCGCGTCGATGGTGCTGGGGCCGCTCCTGAATGAATATATCGGTGTCAGCGGGATTTTCTGGTTCACCGCGTTGCTCGCACTGCTGGCGATCGGCCTGCTATGGTGGCGGGTACCGACGCCGGTCAGCAGCCATGTGCACCGCGATGCCGAAGTGGTGCCGGCCAGCGCGGGCAGCGTGTTGCGGGATAGTCAGTTATTGCGACTCGATGCCGGGATCCTGATTCTGCACACCATCCTCACCGCGAGTTTTGTCGTGCTGCCACTTGTGTTGTTCAGGCAGCTTGGCATCGCGACCCCCTACCATAGTCTCGTCTACCTGCTGGTCATGATCGCGGCCGTCGTGGTGATGGTGCCGTTCATT
>JASFJH010000301.1:0-3024 GCA_050122215.1 Granulosicoccaceae bacterium
CTGTATGTGGAATTGATTACTGTATACTTTCCCTGTCCACTTTCAGATAAGGCGTCAAAGCCTGTACTCAACACAATACATTCATTACCGTGATTAGCACACACGCCTTTCGTTGTCTGCAACATCGTAATTTTCGTATCTATTACCTTGGACAACTCGTGTCTCTGAATGGCACCTGGATGCAGGCAGTGGCCCAGTCCTGGTTGATTTACCGCCTGACCGGCTCCGGTTTCATGCTGGGCCTGGTCGGGACGTTAACGTTGTTGCCCAACCTGGTGCTGGGTTTCTACGGCGGGTGGTTGGCGGATCGGTATGCACGGCACAGATTACTCATCATCGCGCAGACCCTCGCCATGGTACAGGCGCTGTTGCTGGGGATACTCACTGTGGGCGGACAGGTCGAGCCCTGGCATATCCTGTTACTGGCAGCAGCGCTGGGAATAGTGCAGGCCATCGAAACACCAGTAAGGCATTCGTTCATTGTGCAGTTGGTACCGCGCGACGATCTGCCGAATGCGATCGCGCTCAATTCGACGATGTTTCATCTCGCCCGATTTATTGGCCCGGCCATCGCCGGCGCACTCGTGGCGCTGATCGGCGAGGGGCCGGTGTTCCTGATAAATGCTGTGACGTTTGTCGTGGTCCTGTTCAGTTTGTTTGCCTTGCGGCTGCCTGCCTTGCCGGCGGGACATCATGAACAGCGCGGTATAAGCGGTATCTGGTCCGGCCTGCACTATGCCTGGCAGCACAAGCTGACGCGTTCTTTGCTGGCGCTGGTCGCTACGGTCAGCCTGCTGGGCGCGGCGGCCGTTGTGCTCATGCCGATCTTTGTTGCCAGGGTGTTCGAACGTGGGCCGGAGAGCCTGGGGATCTTCATGGGCATGCTCGGCGCCGGTTCCCTGATGGGGGCGCTAATGCTGGCTCATCAGCGTGATTTCCGGTTGCTGGAACGGCGCGTTGCCCTGGCGGCCGTGGCGGCGGGACTGGCCCTGTTCGTGTTTGCCCTCAATGACAATTACTTCCTGGCCCTCGTGAATCTGTTTGTGATCGGCCTGGTCTTTACCACCGTGTTTTCCTCGAGTAACGCCCTGATCCAGTTGGCGGTGCCGGATCATTTGCGGGGACGGACCATGGCGTTGTTTACCATTTGTTTGCATGGCATGGTGTCCATCGGTCAATTGTTGCTGGGCACGGCCGCGGATGTGCTGGGGGCGCCTTTAACGGCCGGGACCAGTGGCGCCGTCCTGTTTGTCCTGGCCTTGTTGTTGGCGGTGAGTCTGTACAAGCTCAAGGAACCTCTGCAACAAAACCTGAAACTTTCAAATGACGAGGATGCGAGTTGAGTCGATGCGGCGATGAGTCTCCACAGTGCAGGCATACTGTTATACCGCTACCGGGGAGATGAACTCGAAGTGTTCCTCGTGCATCCGGGAGGTCCTTTCTGGGCAAACCGGGATGAGGGCGCCTGGTCGATCCCGAAGGGACTGATTGAAGACAACGAGGCGCGCCTTGAGGCGGCACAGCGTGAGCTAAAGGAGGAAACAGGCTTTGACGTGGCAGGCCGGTTTATCGAACTTGGCCAGTTGAGGCAGCCGAGTAAAAAGATCGTGCATGCCTGGGCGCTCGAGCAGGATGTTGATGCGAGTAAACTGAACAGCAACACGTTTACGCTGGAATGGCCAGGAGGATCCGGCCTCATCAGGGAATATCCCGAGGTAGACAAAGGTGCCTGGTTTGGCCTCGAGCAGGCAAGAACAAAGATGCACAAAGGGCAGGTCGGCTTTCTCGATCGCCTGCGCGAACGGTTAGCGCAGGCGGAGAAAGATTAAACGCGTATACAGTGGTCTTCGCTCTATGATTCGCCTGTAAACCTGTTAGTCATAATATATTTTGATAGTTTTTATTAAAATTTATCATGAAAACAGCAACGAATGGCACGCAACCTTTTATAACCAGCGTGGTCTTTATATTTATTGGTAGATACCATTAACGGTGTCGGATCCACACGTGTGTGGGAATCAAATACTACTTGCGAGGATATGGTCATGTTCAAGCGAATCATAACCACTCTGGCACTGTTGTTCGCCTTTGCCGGTGTTGTTACGCCAGTGGCGGCACACAAGCCAGGCGAACCCTACCAGATCATTTTCCACCTGAACGACAACGACAAGGGCCGCATGAACCTGGTCCTTAACAACGTCTCTAATGTGATCAAACACTTTAACGAGGTGGGCCAGGAAGTCGAAATCGAGGTCATTACCTATGGTGGCGGGCTGCATATGCTGCGCGACGACACCTCGCCGGTGAAATCCCGTATCCAGAGCTTTGCCGACACCTACGATAATGTCAAATTCGCAGCCTGTGGCAATACCATAAAGGGCATGACGAAAAAGGAAGGCAAGAAGCCGCCTTTGATGAAACTGGACAACATCAGGGTCGTCCCGTCTGGTGTGATACAGATTCTGGAACGCCAGGATCAAGGCTGGCATTACATCCGACCTTGAGCACAGTACGCTAATCTCATCAATATGCGCCCGCCAGGGCGCATATTTTTTTAGCTGCGACCCTGCACGGGCCGGGTCAGCCGGTGCTCCAGGCACGGGGGCGCTGCATGCCGGCAATCCTGCAGGCCTGTTTCACGTATCCGTAGGGAAACATCTTGAACAGGCGCTGCTTCGCGTCCTTTTTATCGAGGCCCTGTTCCCTGGCCAGGTGATTCACTACATGGCGAACGTCTGGTGCGACGCGGTGCCCGGCCCAGTATTCGCGCATAAAGTGCAGTACCGACCAGTAAGCCGCATCCAGCTCGATGCCTTCTTCCGTGGCGATCCTGTGGGCCACCGATTCGTCCCAGTCCTCGGGGTCGATCAGATAGCCCTCGACATCATAGGCCCGTTCAGTTTCGCTACTCATGACGTGTGCTCCTGTTCAGATAGTTCTAATATGACTATATAGGCCCGTTCTAATATCAATCAAACGATATTATTTGCTATCTAATATTCGTATCATCGATATAAAGTCACT
>JASFJH010000302.1:0-3016 GCA_050122215.1 Granulosicoccaceae bacterium
GCATCACCATGGATCAGAGTCTTATCGACGTGACGGCCTTGCGCGGTGAAGTCGCGCTGGGTGACGAGGTGGTCATGATCGGGCGCCAGGGTGAGCAGGAGGTGACTGCAGATGAATGGGCCGACAGGCTGGGCACGATTAACTATGAAATCGTGACGAATATCGCGCATCGTGTTCCCCGCATTACGAGCGGGATAGCAGAGAAATGAAACCGGATCTGAAAAACCATAACTTTCTCAAGCTACTGGACTTCAGTGCCGAAGAGATCCGCTATCTGCTGGATCTGGCTGTTGAACTGAAGGCGGCCAGGTACGCAGGAACAGAACAGCAGCACCTGGCCGGCAAGAATATCGCCCTCATCTTTGAAAAAACCTCGACGCGTACGCGTTGTGCCTTCGAAGTGGCGGCCTATGACCAGGGCGCCAATGTGACCTATCTTGGGCCGACCGGTAGCCAGATCGGCATGAAAGAATCAATGAAGGACACCGCCCGGGTACTGGCACGTATGTATGACGGCATTGAGTACCGCGGGTTTGACCAGGCAGCGGTGGAAGAGTTGGGGCACCACGGCGTGCCGGTCTGGAATGGCCTGACCAATCAGTATCACCCGACGCAGGTGCTTGCCGATTTGCTCACCATGATGGAACACTCTGGCAAGGAACTGGCCGGGATCTCGTTCTGTTATCTTGGTGACGGGCGCAGCAACATGGGAGATTCATTGTTGATCGGCGCTGCCAAAATGGGCATGGACTTTCGCCTCGCGGCCCCCGCAACATTACAGCCGGATAAAAAACTCGTGGAGGAATGCAGGCTTATCGCGGCACAGAACGGTGCCCGGATCCTCATCACCGAGGATATTGCCTCCGCGGTAAACGGCGTTGACTTTGTGTACACCGATGTATGGCTTTCCATGGGCGAACCGGAAACGTCCTGGGAAGAAAGGATAAAGTTGCTACTGCCTTACCAGGTGAACCGCGAGGTTCTGGCAATGACCGGAAACCAGGCTGTGAAATTCATGCATTGTCTGCCGGCGTTTCATAACCGCGAGACAAAAATCGGCGAGGACATATATCAGAAGTACGGACTCGAGGCGATGGAAGTGACAGAGGACGTGTTCGAGTCAGAGGCCTCCATCGTTTTTGACCAGGCGGAGAACCGGCTGCATACCATCAAGGCCGTGATGGTCGCGACCCTGGGCGATTGAATGCGTATTGTCATTGCACTTGGCGGGAATGCGCTGTTACGTCGCGGTGAGGCACTGACCGCCGACAACCAGCGACACAATATCCGGGTGGTGGCTGAAGCCCTTGCGCCGATCGCGCGCGAACATGAACTCGTGATTACGCATGGGAACGGCCCGCAGGTGGGCTTGCTGGCATTGCAGGGCGCAGCCTACAAGCCTGACGAGGCCTATCCCCTCGATATCCTCGATGCCGAAACCGAAGGCATGGTCGGTTACCTGATCGAGCAGGAATTGACCAATCAGCTGTCTCCCACTGCACGATGTGCGACGTTGTTAACCCAGATCGAAGTGGACCCGCGTGATCCTGCCTTCCATGCGCCGAGCAAACCGATCGGGCCGGTTTATACGGAATCCGAGGCGCAAAAACTGGCGCAGGCGCGTGGCTGGGCGGTTGCGCGGGACGGCGATCGGTACCGCCGGGTTGTGGCTTCCCCCCGACCGCGAAAGATCCTGGAACAGGGCGTGATCGAAATACTGGCCAGCCAGGGGATCATTGTCATTTGTGCGGGTGGCGGCGGCATTCCCGTCGTTCGTCGCGAGGATGGTAGCCTGGCGGGCGTGGAGGCGGTCATCGACAAGGACCTGGCCAGTTCGCTGCTGGCGCGTCAGCTGCAAGCCGATATGTTCCTCATGCTCACTGATGTTAACGCCGTGTATGAAAACTGGGGTGAAGACAACGCCCGCGCGATACGGCGTATTTCACCACAGGACATAAAGGCGTTCTTCTTCGCACCCGGCTCCATGGCACCCAAGGTCGAGGCGGCCATCGAGTTTGTCGAGACGACCGGCGGCATCGCGGCTATTGGTGCGTTGCAGGATGCCGGGGCGATCCTGCGAGGTGAGGCCGGCACATCGATTAGCGGTGATAGCGGGGACATCGCCTGGTGGGACTAGGGGTGCGAGGCATGCCTAAATCAGTTTGCGTTGTCTTAAAAAATCGTTAACCAGGCTGCCAAGCCCCGGCTCACCGACTTCGGCAAATTCATAGCGTGCCCGCACAATCGGCTTGTCAATGTCAATCAGCGCACCGATGTCACACGGCGTCGCAGTGACCACGACGTCGACATCCGTCGCATTAATGGTTTCACGCAGGGCCGCAAGTTGCGAGGCATGATAACCGACGGCCGGCAGTACCGCGCCGATATGCGGGTATTTCGCATACACATCGGCGATTTCACCGGCAGCATCGTCGCGAGGATCGATAATTTCTGCCGCCTGTGCTTCTGTCGCGGCGACATAACCCGCCCCGTAAGGCATGCCGCCATGGGTAATGGTCGGGCCATCTTCGACGACGAGCACTCGTCTGCCGCGTACTGCGGCAGGATCATCGAGCATGACCGGTGAGGCACCACGCACAATGGTCGCGGCCGGATTGATCTCGCGGGCGTTTTCAGTCACCTGCTGGATATCGGCATCCGCTGCCGAATTCACCTTGCCGACCAGGATAATATCCGCCATGCGCAGGACCGCCTCGCCCGGGTGATGCGTGGTTTCGTGGCCTGGGCGCAGCGGATCAACCATGACGATATGCAGATCCGGACGGATAAAGGAAAAATCATTGTTACCGCCATCCCACAGGATGACATCCGCCTCGGCCTCGGCGCGCGCCACAATTTCGGCGTAATCGACACCCGCATAGACAACAGTGCCCAGCGCCAGATGGGGTTCATATTCCTCGCGTTCTTCAATTGTGCATTCGGCAGCATCCAGGTCGGTTTTCGAGGTAAAACGCTGCACCGCCTGGCGCTCCAGGTCACCATAGGGCATGGGGTG